>JBBRWF010000298.1:0-6053 GCA_038249405.1 Anaerolineales bacterium | reverse complement strand
CGCCGTTCTGTTCGATCTGTTCGCGCAGGGGGCCGTTTTTCAAACTCGAAAGGATCAGCTTGTTATCCCCCCAGATCAACTTGTTGGTCCAGCCGGCTTTCTGGCGACCGCGTTCATCAAAGAGATTCAATTGCAGGGCGGTATCTGCCTGCTGCTCGGCGCGCGGTTCATCCACCTGCTCAATCACCTGAAAGGGCAGCACAATGTTGGTGACTTCATGGGCCTTCCCATTCCACACCAGTTCAACTTCGCGTTTGTCATCAAAAAGCATAAAACGGTATTTGTCGGGTAAGGATTTATCCGCATCTAATAGTTTGAAAATCTCGCGTTTTTCGTTATCGGTGAGTTTCATAAGTCAGACTCCAAAAATTCAAATTGACACAAATTCCGAGTTTATTCTGAGATTTTCCGAGTTTTTTCCGAGTTTAGGATGTTTTTTTTACGAATCGAAAAGATGAAAACTCATAGAATAATAATTAATTATTTTCCTGCTTCTTTTTCATACACCAGTAATTCCCCCACCTGGCAATCGAAGTATTCGCACAGCGCTTTAATCACAGGGGCATCATAGCGAGTCAACTGGTTGTTCGCCCACGAGTTCAGTGTAGACCATGCAATACCCGTTTCGCGCTGTACATCCATAAGGGCAATGTTTTGCTGCTGTTTAGTCGCCTTTTGTGCTAATAGAATGCGAAAGTGGTTGACGATTTTTCCGGGCATGTGTGACCTCGCGTGGGGATCTTTCTTTAATCATAGGCGAGGTAACAAAAAATGTCAACGAAAACAGAGCACAAGTCGTAAAGTTAGAAATAGATTGTCCAAAGCGGTGTCTGTTGACTCAATGAGTCTTCATTGCAACAAGTTTGCATCGCTGATAATTTACCTCATATTCTCGTGCTTTTCATTTCTTCCCCTTCACAATACGTTTGGCCTCTTTTTCAAAATCGCTTACGTAGTCTCGATCCTGCTCAATGCGAAAGTGTTCAAATTCTTCTTGAGCCAATCGGGTGGCAACTTCGTGCAACACTTTTCCTGGGTTGTTTAGGATGTCGTATTCATTGAATTCAAGGAATGCATCCAGCTTCTGAACCCAATCCTGCATGTGCATTGGGATGGCTCGCTCGGCCTGGTTTTCAGCATAATCAAGAAACATTGTCACAATACGTTCAAGGCTTTTTATTTCTTTCTCGGTCATGTAGTTCTTAGCTATGACTATGTCCGATTTGAGAATCTTGCCATTAGGAGCGTTTTTCCAGGTGGACAGACCCATGTTAGGTAAGGAAGCTTTGGCGCTGGTAGCAACGATTTCGGCAGCAGTTTGTCTTGTGATGGCCCAATGTAGCTTATTCTGAACGGTCAGGAAGAAGGTTTTGGTAATTTCAGCATTAGGGGAGTAATCAATGCTGCACTGTTCATAGATATCAGTGATCTTCAAATAAAAGCGGCGTTCACTGGCGCGTATCTCTCGGATCCGTTCGAGCAGTTCATTGAAGTAATCCGGTCCGAAGCGCTTATTCAACTTAAGGCGTTCATCGTCCAAAATGAAACCCTTGATAATAAATTCGCGTAAGGTTTGAGTAGCCCAGATACGAAACTGGGTTGCTTGCAGACTATTCACTCGGTAGCCAGCAGCAATAATGGCATCTAAATTATAAAGATCTAAATCCCGTGTTACTGTTCGTTCCCCTTCTGTTTGAACTATTCGAAATTTCCGAATAGTTGCATCTTCTTTCAATTCATTGGTTTTGAAAATTTCTTTTAAGTGATAGTTAATAGTATTAACTTCCACATCAAAAAGCTCTGCCATACGACGTTGACTTAACCAAAAGGTCTCATCTTGAAAAACCACTTCAACTTTGGTAACACCCTCTGGAGTGGTGTAAAAAATTATTTCGCCTTCGCGCGGGGTTGGATTATCTGCCATTTCTCATTTTCCTCTGTGCGATTTCACAAGCACTTTTGTGCTTCTTTACAACAATTATCTTACATGAAAATTGAATAAGTGAGTATGCTATGAAAAAAACTGCCCATAATTTTACAAAGCTGTGATGACTTTGAAAATGGATCTTCAGTGTCCCCCTAGGATAAGCGAATTTCCCTCTGTACAATAGGACTAAGTAATCGATACAGATTTTTAGTCGCTAATATCGTCAGTCTATACTCATAATCGTTGGAGCGACCTTGCAATGGGAATCCCATTGGGTAGGTCGTTTTGATTTAATCATGCGAAAAAAGGAGGTGATTCTTGCAAACTGACAAATACAACCTGTAAAAACATACGCCAGCCACGCCAACCCCTTAAGGGTATGGCATGGCTGGCGGGTCTCAACTTCTCATTTATGAAAGGAATATTGAATGCTAGAAACCAATTCTCAATTTACAAATCTTATGACCGGCGAGGAAATCGCCAAGATTTTGCATGTCTCAAGGGCGTATGCTTACCAACTCATGCGCCAAAGAATAATTCCAACAGTCAAGATCGGACGTAGCGTTCGTGTTCGTCCTGAGGATTTACAGCAATTTATTGCCAAGAATACGGGGCAAAATAGCCTACTCCCTAGACAAGGTGGACAGAACTGATGTTCCAATTAATTGACAATAATGCTACAATTCCATGTAACAACCGCACCTTAAAAATCGAATATCGGGAAAAACTTGGATTGCTGCCAGACGTTTCGCAACAGGAGGAAACTATGAACAAGCAATCCAGGAAAAGCAAAACCAGGCATCGCGGACACAATGAGGGCAGCATCCGACTAACTCCGAATGGCACATGGCGGGCATGGGTAACTTTGAAATCCGGAAAGCGGGTAAGTAAAACGCTTCCCACTAAGACCGAAGCCCGTGATTGGCTGCAAGAGAAGATGGCAGAAGCAGAAGAAACTCCACAAGCAGAACAGACATTTGGTGAATACATCCTGGCATGGATTGAGAACCATTCCTCGCAGCTTAAAGAATCTACGCTCTGCGACTACGAGCTAATCATTTACAAGTACATCCTGCCGGCACTGGGTGAGGTGGTTTTGAATACGCTGCATCGCTCTGTATTTGACTCGTACTACACCAACCTGAGAAGGGTGCCGGTGGGCGACACGCAAATTCGCTACATCCATCGCATCATTCACAAGGCATTGCAGGACGCGGTAAGTGACAGGATTTTACAATACAATCCCAGTGATGGAGCGAAAACTCCCAAGAAACAGCGAATGCACCGCGTCAACTGTCCGCTGAACGAGGAAGAGAGCATCCTATTGGTGGCCAAGGCGATGGAAACCCCTCTGGGACCGCTGATCTACCTGGCCATCAAGACGGGTATGCGGCAAGGCGAGTTGTTCGCTCTCAAGTGGGAGGACATTCGCTGGGAAACCCAGCAAATTCATATCCAACGTAATTTGCAGCGTATCCTTAGGAATGGGAAACAGGTACGCGATTTCAGCACACCCAAGACTGTCTCTAGCAATCGTGTGATTGTGGTAGGGGAAAAGACACTTGAGGTATTGAAAGCTCAGAAGAAGGATGTGGAACTGAAGAAGATTCTGGCAAAAAACCGCTGGCAGGATTACGATCTTGTCTTCCCATCCAGCACGGGCACACCGATGAATCAGAGTAACATGCTCAAGCAATACTCGGCGATCCAGAAGGCGGCCAACCTGAAGCACATCCGTTTTCATGACCTGCGTCACATCGCAGCTTCAATCATGCTCAACCACGGTATCCCGCTTCTGACGGTCTCCTACATCCTCGGGCATTCCCAGCCTTCGACCACGTTGAACATGTACGGACACCAATTCAGTGCCATGGAGCTGCAAGCAGCCTGTTTGGTAGATGACATCTTCGCCGAGGCTCAACCCAGTCCGCTGCCGGCTGAGTTTCTCACAGTGGCGAATCTTAAGAAATGATTTTACAATCTTAAGAAAAGTTGAGAGAAATCCAAAAAGTTTTGCACGTTTTTTGCACGTTTTTTTTGACCCTTAAAGGCAATCGGACGGCACAAACCACCATATGTGCCGTCCGACAAACTTCTTACCCCTACATCTGGTGCCCCCGGCGCGGCTCGAACGCGCAACCTACTGATTCGAAGAACCGCTGTAGCGCATCCATGCCGTATATGTGGGGGAGTGGAGTCCATCGACTAGCATATATGGGGGTAAAAAACGTCCAAGACGGCTATTTTTAGCACTAAATCCATACGTTTTGCACGTTTTTTGCACGTTTTTTTGGTAACTCACAAGACTTTCGCAGTAATCCAGTTTTTCTCGAATTCGAGCAGGTGCGGCCTATCTTAGTTTAGGAGGTCGCAAATGTCGATCAATCAAGAACGAGCAAGAGAAAAGCTCGTGCTCTCCATCCATTTTACTCTTTATCCAGGAGTAGACAATAATTTCATACGTTTCATTCAAACAACACCCCGGCGTAGTTTAGCCAGGCGGGTGTGCGAAGCCATGGATGCGTATCTCAAGGTGGAACATCCGAACGGCTTGGAAAAACGATCGGTGGAGGCGAGCCATGAGTGAGCCTTTATTCTTCGGTGAGGATCTGGGTGCGGGATCGAACAAACTCTATGGCACGCATGGCGGAATTCAGCTTCAGGCGGTCGTTGCTGCAGATACCGGGCAACAGGTGAGCCAGTTGTTGGGATTCCGTAACCGTAAACCACCCATGAAGGTGGGGGTAGGGGGTATGAACTTCTACGTCGGTCCGGGTGCTCATGATTGGGGACGGGCGATTGAGAATCTGGATTATGAACGCATGACCGGTGTACCCGAAACCCGTGCCATTGTGTATGGCATTCTCAGTCGTTATATGCAACAGTTTGGAATGATTGAGGTTCCAATTAACCTGATTGTTGGTCTTCCCCTTGAGGTGCTTTCAGGGGATCAGGCTGCCACCAACGCCGAGAACGTCAAGCGCTGGCTGGTGGGGGAACATGAATGGGATATGGATGGACAGCACAACTCAGTTCAGATCAGCGAAGTGAAAGTGACCAGCCAACCCTCCGGTGCACTCTTCGATTACCTGCTGGATGATGAGGGACAATTCATTCCCCAACGGCGGGCTCATTTCAATCAGGAAATGGGGATCATCTCGATAGGCTTTAACACTTTGGAACTCCTGACGGTCAATGACCGAACGGTGGTTCAGGCCATGACCGCCGGCCGTACCCTGGGTGTGCGCCGACTGTTGGAACTACTCAACGGAGACAACCTGCATACCCTGGGGGAGTTGGACACAAAACTGCGTTCTTCAAAACTAGAGATTCGTCAGGCAATCCCAGTCTGGGCAAGGGAGGTAACCGGACAGATTGAAAAGACCTGGGGCAATCGCTGGCGCAGGTTTTCGCAACTCATCATCGTGGGTGGGGGAGCCATCTTACTCCGTGAACTGTTGGTCGAACGGTTCAGCGGTAGAGTCCATATTCCCGAGGATCCGGTGATCTCGATCAGCCGGGGATTGTATAAGCTGGCCAAGCAACAGGCCAATCGGAGGAAAGTATGAGCGCTAATAAGCCATCCCATGAGTCTTCACTCACCATATCCGTGCACATACACCTCCGTTTGCGGCCTGGAGAAGATGACGACCTGATCAACTTCTTCAATCGGGCAGGATTGAGGTGTAAAGCGCGGGCAGTCAAAGCAGCATTACGCATGGGCGGATTGCCAACCGACGACTCCTTCTTCGTTGCTGAAGAGGATGGCGCTGAAGATGCGCTTAATGATCTGGTGATCTAGCCTTCAAGGAACCGTGTGCGGAAAATCTACACTCGGTTCCAACCCACCAAAAACAGGATATATAAATGGACCAATTATTAGAAACTTGCAAAGAAAGCGCTGATCTTGAACATTTACGATCTGTGATGAATTTCCACTTCGGTCAGTTCTATAAAGAACTGGGTGTCTCGCTGAATGAGCACAACGTTCTTCATGCCTGCGCAGTCATTGAATACCTGATTTATTACCGGGGAAATGATCGGCGAATGCAGGAAAAACTGCGTTACCGATATCCAACCGCCATTTTCGAAATCCTGGAACACAAATCCCATCAGGAATCCGAGT
>JBBRWF010000297.1:0-6119 GCA_038249405.1 Anaerolineales bacterium | reverse complement strand
TGCCTCGGCTGGCCTTTGCCCCGCCCCAAACCTCACCGCGGGGCGACACCCTGGTAGTGATTTTTCTGCGCGGTGCGGCGGATGTGCTGAACATGGTTGTGCCACACGGCGAACCCGCTTACTACAACCTGCGCCCCAGTCTCGGCATCCCGCGCCCCGACGATAAGCGCGCCAGAACCATTGACCGCAGCCTTGACCTCGATACCTTTTTTGGTCTGCATCCGCAGATGCGACCGCTGCTGGAGATGTGGCAAGAAAAACAACTTGCCATCATCCACGCTTGCGGTGCACCGGACGAATCGCACAGCCACTTCAAAGCCATGGAATTGATGGAGCGCGGTGTAGACGATGAACGTGGTCCCGCTTCCGGCTGGATCGGGCGCCACCTGGCTTCGCTCGACACAGGCAACACATCCCCACTGCGCGCCATTGGACTGGGAAACCTGCCCCAGCGTTCATTAAGCGGTTCGGTACCTGTTTCTGCCCTGCGCTCCATCGCCGATTTCCATCTCGGCGGCGACCCGCGCGCCGTTGCTCAAATGCGGGCCACCCTTAACACCATCTACGCCAATGACATCCCCGGCCAGGAGACTCTTAAGATACTGGATATTTTGCAAAAACTCGACCCTTCGCCAGGTTATGGACAGGCAGGCTACAAGCCTCAAGCCACCTCCACCAGATATCCCGAGAGCAACTTTGGGCTTGCCCTGCGACAGACCGCCATGCTGATAAAGGCCGAAGTCGGGCTCGAAGTCGCCGCCATCGACCTGGGCGGATGGGATACTCACTTCGCCCAGAGCAGCATCATGGCTAATCTCATTAAAGACCTGGCGGAAGGACTCGCTGCCTTCCACGTCGATATGGCTGACCACCTGGACAAATTAACCGCCGTAACCATGTCTGAATTTGGACGTCGTGCTGCCGAAAACGGTTCGCTTGGCACAGACCACGGCCACGGCAGCATGATGATGGTCATGGGTGGTCACGTGCACGGCGGAATAGTTCACGGGGTGTGGCCCGGTCTGGACCAGAGCCAAATAACTGGTCCAGGTGATTTGGCAGTGACCAGCGATTACCGTGATGTGCTCGGCGAAATACTACAAAAGAGGATGAATAACCCTGCAATCGGTGAAGTTTTTCCAGGTTATGGATTTGTGCCACGTGGTATTGTCTATTAACTTATTTTCTGCATCTTCGTATCCACCTTCAAAGTAAACTGAGGTCGTATCTGCATGCAACCATTCCAGCACCACGGCAAATCGCGATTTTGCTCGCACAACCACTTTCAGCCAAATCTGACCAGTATGTTTGGCAAGGGCTTCCAGCATTGCACCCAGCTGTGTTTTCCAGCGTAACTGTAGAAAACCACGTCGAAATCGGTCTGCAGAAGGCAAATGGAGTGCAAAACACCTGACGACATCTGCCACTAAAATCTAAACAACGTTAACCACTTCTAAATCAACCTTTAAATTTTTATTAACACGGCGGTAACACAGACATGCTAATATTTTCTTATCTGTATCCGCCGTTTTTTCATAAAAAGGAGCCTTGCTATGATGATGTTTGAGTGCAAAGATATGGGGATGGACTGCGATTATGTTGCTACCGCAGTGACCAAAGAAGAAGTCATGGATATGGCCATGGCGCACGCCGTTGAGGCCCATGCCGACTTACTCCAGGACCTTACACCGGAACAAACCGAAGAGATGAATTCAAAGCTCGAATCCTTGATCAGAGCCAGCGATGAGCAAGAGTTCGTTGCAGATGCTCCTACGGCAGATGATGCAGTCGATTCTGACGAAGCGGAATCTGGTGTAGATGATGAAAAATCTAAAACCGGTGACGAAGACGAAACCGATAAAGACGAAGAAAATGAAGTTGAAGCTGTGGAAGTGGATGAAGTAGAAGCTGTGGAAGTAGATGAAGTAGAAGACGAAAAAGAGACCCCCGAAGTGTCATAAGTTTTCAAGAAAGATTGCAAAACGCTCCTGGAAAAGGAGCGTTTTTTATTGCCTGATCTTAATGGAAAGATAAAAAACTATTATCCTTCAAAAACTCATCCACGCACTCAAGAAACAACGGGCCAAGAACGGGATCAAATATTATCCCGGACTGCTTTACCAGATAATCTTTAACATCCGCTTGCTTCCAGGCCGCGCGATAAGGCCGATCGGAAGATAATGCGTCCCAAATATCTGCCAGAGTAAAAATGCGCGCAAAAAGTGGGATCTCTTCTCCTGCAAGACCTCTCGGATAGCCTTTACCATTCCAGTGTTCATGATGGCAATAAGGAATTTCCAGCGAGTTCTGAAAATATGAAATCGGAGATAGCAGGTCACGAGCGTATTCGGGGTGTTTTTGCATGATCGCCCATTCGGACTCAGTCAATTCTCCCGACTTGAATAAGATTTTATCTGGGATGGCTATTTTTCCGATATCATGCAACAGTGACCCGATCTGAATTGCTTCACATTCTTCTTCAGATGTTCCCAACTTTTTCGCCAGCAGCAGAGCCATATCTGAAACACGCAGCGTGTGCGCTTCTGTTTCGTAATCACGTAGATAAAGCATCCGCAGCAGCCCTTGTACAGTTTGATCAATCGGGTGGTCAGACTGTAAACCAGTCATATCTTTTGTTGATCGAAATTTTAAATGTCGCTGAGGCAATTGATCTAAATTCTCATCCCACAGGATTGCTTTATTGCGTCCCAGGTTTTTTGCAACAAAGACTGCCTGGTCCGCTTTTGCCAACAGTTGCTCCAGTGTGCTGTTTGCGCCTTTAGCGTGGCTGATCCCAATACTGATGGTCACACGAATCTGGTATCCATTGATAGGATGGAACATGCTAGCGATATCTTGGCATAGTCTTTCTGCCAGGTTTAAAGCGGATTGCTTGGGGATATCCAGTAAAAAGACAACAAATTCTTCCCCACCAAAGCGGCCCAAAATGTCTTTCTCTCTGATCCCGCTGTAAATTCGTTGTGCAACAGATCTAATGACCTCATCTCCAACCAGGTGTCCGTATCGATCGTTAACACTTTTAAACACATCGATATCGATCATCATAACGGCATATTCAAGATCAAAATACCGCACCGTTCCCAATAGATGCTTAACCGCATCAAAAAAGCCCCTGCGGTTATTGACAAGGGTTAAGGGGTCTATTGTGGATAGATGTTGTACTTCAGAATATAGGTTTTGCATCATATCCTGTTGGGCCATGAGCAAACTATACATTGAAATCATCCGATAACCATTCAGGTGGGCAACAACAATTGGCTCATACAGAGATTGATTACTGCGCCCCAGGGCCCTTTTCACCGCATCATCAATTGGTGTATCGGAAGCCAAAATGAGACTTGAAGTACCTATCGTTTCAAAAAGCTGCCTGGCGCTGATTTTGAGAAATAACTCCACCCCAAAAGGTCGGCCCAGTTTTTCGTAAACCCGCTCACGGGGGATCAACCCCACCAACTTTTTTTGTTCCAGAACCAATACCCCAGGGATTTGCGGGTTTTTATCCAGCAAATCCAATAGCTCTCTCACCACTTTGGATGACTGAATGCTTAAATCCCAATATTGCAACGTCCCCACGTTGTTAACATCGGGCTGCAAATCAGATGTTTCACTTATTGCTATCATAGAAGAGGAAGTTTGCAAGGGAACCAACATATATCACCAGACCGGATTTTACTTTACATTTAAGTACACATTATTAACCAATCTTTAAAATCAGGTTAACGCTTTCCATTTTGGTGTGGCTGTCAGAGATTTTCCCCGTCCAAACTATACGAGTGACACGGCTTATACCAAAGTTGACAGGTTCGAGCAAGCCTTTTTTGCGGGCACGATCCAGCATGCAAACAGTGCTATGATTTTTTGAACTGGCGTTTAAGCTGCTTTCTGCCAACCTCTCAGCAGGCTCAAATCCCCGGTTTTACCTGCATGGAAGGCCATCTTTGCCACATTCCACGCGGCAAGATTAAAGCACCCTGTAGAAAGATAATATCTTCAAGGTTCACGCTGCGCATCTAAAACCTCAAGAACTTCCCACGCCAGGCGTTCAGGTTCGTCGAAAAAAATATATTGCGCCGAATTTTCGAACCAGACCAGGTAATTTCCAGCAGGCGCATCCACTGCTTTGTAATAAGCTTCGGTCAACTGCCAGGGCGAGTTGGCATCGTATCTTCCAGCGAAAAAGTAAACAGGGCAGCGCACGACTGGCGCCTGTTCAATAATGTTAATTTTCATCAATTCCGGCCACATTTGTTTCAGCGAGGCAGTGCTGCTCATTGGCCAGAAGGCAAACTCGACCAGCGAATACTCAGGGGCATTAAGCATCATCCAGATCTCATGTGAGTAGCTGTTTGCTGTGTGTTATACCCCGCCAAAGTAGAGCAGCCACTTTCGTTCGATCGTCAACTGCGCAAACCAATCCGTGGAGTTATAAGACGGGTCAACGCCGGTAAGTTCCATCACCGCCTGGGCATTTCCGGTATCTTGAGCAGACCGCTGAATATACTCCAATGAGAGTTTTTCGCCATCGATATAATCCACCACCTGGCTAACGCTGATAAAGGCCGTAAAATCATCAGGACATTGGTTCACCAGTGAAAGACCGAACACCGTTCCCCAGGAGAAACCCATCAAGTAGATCTTTTCCACATCGAAACGCTGTTTCAACTGCTCGACGAGTTCATGCGCGTCGGAAACCATTTGTTCCAGCAAAAGTATCTCCGGTTCGAAGCGGGGCGAGAAACTTTTGCCCGCCCCGCGCTGGTCCCAGTTGACAACAAGGAAGTGCTTGTCCAATTCTGGAACTTGGATGCGCAACTTGGCAAGATTGGCACTGCCCGGCCCACCGTGCAGGAACAACAGCACCGGGTTGTGACGATTTGTGCCGCGGATTGAAATCCACTGTTTGACGCCGCCCAGTGTAACCGGTTCGAGCGTATTGATACTGTCCGCAGCCTGGAGTAGCGCTCAGAATGCTGTTCAACTACAAGTCTGGGCCACCTGGCTCTTATACGTCGTATTGATTGACTTGACCGATGCTGTTGCCGAAGCTCTACACCTGCCGTTTACCAAAATTTCGATCGAGATGGTCTACCGGAGCCTATATTTTTTTACTCAAGCACGCCAACGAGGAGCCGCGACAGACGTTGTCGAATATCTCGCTCACAATACAAAGCTTCTCGGCATTGTCAAACGCAAACATAAATCCGACAAACCAGACCCTTTGACTTTCGTCCTATCCTTGACAGCTTCATAAAAACCTTAACTTGTGACTGATGGCCTAAGCGGTTTATTGCCTAGGAGAAAAAGAAAACCTCACGGAATTCAAGGGTATTAATACCTGGCTAAAGCAAGATCACAGCTTGGGCTAGGGACATGCTCGTGCGTTAGCATATATCATCGGTAACGCTGCGGAGTTTTAAGTGCGGCAGACAACCGGAATTCATCGCGATGCTTCGGCTACATTGAAGCTCGACGGCAAGCAGTCGAGAAGCGGGAAACCAAAAAAGAAATAACGAAAATCCATGTCGATTTTACCTTCTCTCGTTCGACGTATTAATAGAGCGAAATTTAAAACAGCTTATGACTGTCCAAAAAAAGCTCAAATCGCAATACACATGGAGAAGATATGCAAAAAACAATTTCAGAGGAAGAGATAAAAGGAACCAGATCGCTGCTTGGCGCTGGCGTGATCGCCGGCTTTCTGTTTATCCTTGTGCCCTTGATCGAGATGTTTATTCGTCCGGGATTCGATATCAAACGTCACGCGATCAGCGTATTGAGTCTTGGAGAACTAGGCTGGATACAGATCGCCACCTTCCTGGCTACCGGCGGACTTACGGTTGCATGCGCAATCGGGATGCGGCGCGTGATGGTTCCGGGGCCAAGCGGCACGTGGGGACCGCTGCTGATCGGCATCTTCGGGTCTGGTATGATTGCCGCGGGGATCTTTTCCACTGACCCTGGCTTCGGCTTCCCCCCGGGAGCCCCGGCAGGCATGCCCACTGCAATGAGCTGGCATGCAATTCTACATAACATCGCCTTTTTTATGGCGTTCACATCATTGCCAGTGGCATGTTTCGTGTTCGTTCGCCGCTTTGCCT
>JBBRWF010000296.1:0-6145 GCA_038249405.1 Anaerolineales bacterium | reverse complement strand
TGGGGCCGCTACAGCCACGCCCTCGCCGGCGCGAGCATCGCCCTCACCGGCGGCGCCATCCGCGCCTTCGGACTCTGAGCGCGCCTTTCATCCGCCCGCCATCACCGGCCGAAATCCCGCCTCGACCAAAATCTTCGCAATCGTCTCGCGCTGGTCGCCTTGGATCTCGATCACGCCATCCTTGACGGTGCCACCGCAACCGCACGCTCCGCGCATTTTCTTCGCGAGCTGCTCCTTCTCCGGCAAACCGATCCCGACGAAGCCGCCGATCGTCGTCACCGTTTTTCCCCCACGGCCGCCGGTCTCGCGCCGGACCTCGACGCGTCCGCGATTCTTTTCCGGCGCGGCCTTCCCCCCCCCGCCTTTCGCCCCGACCGCTCCAGCCGCGCTCGATCCACCCGCCTTCTGCGCCGCGACGGCCGCGGCCGCCTGATCGAGCACTGCTTTCGGGGCCACCGGCAAACCTACTCCGCTCAACGCGGCAAAGGGATTCTGCCCCAGCCCTCGCCCGCCCGCCGTCGAAATCTTGTCGCCGCTCGCCATGGTTCAGCGCTTTCCGTCTGCGACCGCCACGACCGCCGTCCCCGCGTCGGCCGGGGCTCGCACCGTCTGCCCGGCCCGTCCGCCACAGGCCCCGACCGGAATGTCCGTCTCCCCACCCAAAAACATCAGGGCCTTCACGTAGCTGCGATTTTCCAGAAAATGCACCAATTGCGGGTGGCAAACTGGACATCCGTCTGGTCTCCGGCGTCGGCGCCCGCAAAGAAAACCTGGATATTTTCCCCGAGTTCAAGCAGAAGTACAACATCGACCAGGTAACTTATGCTTTCTCGCCCGCAATGATTCGCTCCGCCGTGCAGCTTGGCGACGATATCCTGAATGGGAAGACCCCCTCCGGCTTGATCCTTGGCCCGACTGTGGAAGTTGACAACAGCAGCGCCGAAGCCTTCCGCACGAACGAAATCTATGTCACGCGCTACAGCCTGCAAGCTCCGGCCGCCCCTGCCGCCGTTCCTGCCGCCAAAGACAAGGTCATGGGCGTAGTGATGCCAAATGCCACACACGGCTTTTTGGGCGAGAGCATTAAACACGCAGAAGCCTTTACCAAAGAACTGGCCGCCAAAGAAGGCTTCACCTACAAGTTCCTGACCGCCGGTGAAACCTCTGAGCAGAACAACCAGATCGACACCCTGATCAACGAAAAAGTAGACGTGATCGTTTTGTGGCCTATCAACGGCGATGAACTGCGCTCCGCTGCCCAAAAGGTGATGGATGCCAAGATCCCGCTCGTCATTTACGATCGCCTGATTACGGACTTCAAACCAACCGTTGAGTTCATGGGCGACAATATCATTATCGGCAAGATGAGCGGCGAGTACTTCAACAAGTATTTCAAGGCCGACATCGATGCTGGCAAAGACATCAACATCCTGGAATTCAAGGGCGATCTCTCCACCGTCCCCACCCAGCGCTCGGATGGCTTCAAGTCCACCGCCTCCCCGAAATTCAAGATCGTGCAAGAATTCACCACCGATTGGCAGCGCGCCAAGGCATTGGAACAGATGGAAACCTTCTTGAATACCAGCTCACAGGCTGACATCGAGAGCATCAAGGCCATCTTCACCCACGATGACGAAGTTGTCCTCGGCGTTTTGGATGCGATTGCGGCTTACAAAGGCCCGGCCAAGCTGGATATCCGCCTGGTTTCAGGCGTCGGCGCCCGCAAAGAAAACCTGGACATTTTCCCCGAGTTCAAGACGAAGTACAACATCGACCAGGTGACCTATGCCTTCTCACCCGCGATGATTCGCTCCGCCGTGCAGTTGGGCGCAGATATCCTGAACGGGAAAACTCCCTCCGGCCTGATCCTTGGCCCGACCGTGGAAGTTGACAATACCAGCGCAGAAGCATTCCGCACGAACGAAATCTATATCACCCGCTACAGCCTACCATAGGCCAAGTGGACGGATGTGGATTAAACTAACCCGCACACTGTAATGGGATTGACCGAACGTAGCAACTTGCGTTCGGTCAATCCGCTTCAAGCGGTTATTTCTTGTCCAGGTCATTTCGCTGTAGAATAGGCGTATTGTTACGAGCTGGAAAGGCAGGTTTACTTCCATGATTTTAGAGATGAAGCAGATTAGCAGATATTTTGGCCCGGTTAAAGCCGTGGACGAGGTCAACTTTACCGTTGGTGAAGCGGAGATCCACGGACTGCTGGGCGAAAACGGTGCGGGCAAATCCACCCTAATGAATATCCTGGGCGGCGCCTTGCAGCCAAACGGAGGTCAAATCTTCATCGACGGGCAGTTGATCGAAGATATGACCATTCATAAATCCAATGCGCTCGGGATCAAATTCATCCACCAGGAATTGAACCTGGTCAACGATCTGACAGTTTTCGAGAACCTGTTCCTCGGGCAAGAACTCACCAACCAGTTCGGAATCCTTGACCGGAAGGCCATGATCGCCCGCTCACTGGATGTGCTGAAACGGATCAAGGTCGATATTGATCCCATCGAAATCGTTTCCAACCTCGAGCCATCGCGCAAACAGTTGATTGAAATTGCCCGTGCGCTGTTGTTCGAATCAAAATTGATTATTATGGATGAGCCAACCACGGCTCTGACCAATAAAGAAATCGACATTCTCTTCGATATTATGCGCAGTCTCAAGGCCCACGGCTTGAGCATCATTTTCATTTCGCACAAGATGCCTGAGCTGTTCGCCATTTGCGAAAAATACACTGTCTTGCGCGATGGAAAATTTATTGAGACCGGGTATTTGAAAGACATCAATGAGCAAAAAGCCACCAACCTGCTGGTAGGCCGCAGCATTGTTAATAGTCAACACGTGAAAGAGATCGTCCACGGCCCGGTGGTTATGCAAGTTGCCGGGTTGACCAGCAAAGGTCATTTTAGAGACATCAGTTTCGACCTGCACGAGGGCGAGGTCCTGGCAATTACCGGGTTACATGGAGATGGGCGCGGCGAGCTGTCGGAATCGCTCTTTGGCGCACGGCATGTGGAAGCCGGGACTGTGACAGTCCACGGCAAACATCTCAAGCTGGGCAATATTCGAGATGTGATGCGCGCAGGTGTAGGCATGGTGCCACGTAACCGCAAGGAGCGCTCGATCATCAAGGATATGAGCATTCTCAACAATCTGTCGATTGCTTTTTTTATTGCCAAACACAAAAAAATATTTATCGACAAGCAGGAAGAGATCGAACGCTTCAAGCGCAATCAAAAGATCACAGACATTCGCGCTGGGAATATCGACGACGACATCACATCGATGAGCGGCGGCAACCAGCAAAAAGTGATTGTCTCGCGCTGGCTGGAGCTGAATTCAGATATCTACATCCTGGACAACCCAACCCAGGGTATCGATGTCGGCGCAAAATTTGAAATCTACAAACTGATTGAAGAACTGGCCAGGCGTGGTAAAAGTCTGGTCATCTTTAGTTCAGAATTCCCGGAGATTTACAAGGTTGCCGATCGCTGCCTGGTGATGTATGAAGGCCAGATCAATGCCGAGCTGGACCGGGAGCACTTGACTGAAATCAACGTTATGTTTTATGCCACTGGCGCGAATAAGGAAGCGATCAATGCGAATAATATCCAGCAACCCGTTTAAGAACTTAACCTGGGAAAAGGTTTGGGCGTTCGTCAGTAAATATTCTTATGTCGTTTCTTTCATTGGCCTGCTGACGATTGCCACAATCATCAACCCGCGTTATTTCTCATACGCCAACCTCTCCACTCTGCTGTTACAGGCTTCGATCAAAGGTATCATTGCCCTCGGCATGGCCATATTGATCATCTGTGGGATGATCGATCTCTCAGTCGGCTCGATTGTTGCGCTGGTGGCTGGCCTGGGCGTTGTGGTGCTTAATTACACAGGCAATCCATGGGCCACTCTAGCATTCTGCATGGCCTTTGGCGCTTTGCTTGGCTCGATTAACGGCTTGTTGGTAGCGTTCGGGAGAATCGCACCGTTTATTGTCACGCTGGCGACCATGAGCGCTTACCGTTCGATTATTGTCCAACTCGGGCAAGGCGGACCGTTTAACGTGAATAGTGACATCCTGCCCTGGTTCCGCATGATTGCAGCAGGCAATGTCTGGGGGATCCCGAACCTGGCGCTGATCTTCATTGCCATTATGACTGTCGTAGCGGTGATCATGTCGCGCACCAAGTTTGGGCGCTATGTCTACGCCGTTGGATCGAACGAGCAGGCTGCCCGCCTGGCTGGCATCAACGTAAATATGATCAAGATTGCCTGTTTCACGATCACCGGTTTGCTGGCGGGCATTTCAGCCTTCCTACTCATGTCCCGGCTAACTTCGATCACCGCGCCAAACGCCGGTTCCCAGTTTGAGTTGGACGCCATCGCGGGCGTGGCCATCGGCGGCATCGCCATGACGGGTGGGCGCGGCATGATTGCCGGGTCATTCATGGGTGCTCTGATGGTACAGATGATCGAAGGTGTTCTAATCGCAGCGCGCATCCCACCGTTCCTGAACGGCCTGGTCAAGGGCATCATCATTATCTTTACGGTGCTCTTGCAGCGCAAAAAGGCCAATAACTAAGAGCCAGCCGGGGATGATTTACGCTGTGAGCAGATTTTTGACTATTTTGGCGCAAGTCTGGTGAAGCCTATCCGAGTCGGGTTCGTGGTAACGCGAGATCCTTTGAAAAACGAGGTTCATCCATGTCAAATGATGGAAAATTGAAAGTTGGGGTTGTGGGCTTGGGATTCATAGGCCCGGCCCACATTGAAGGCATCCGTCGCCAGGGAGTGGAAGTGCGCGGAATTGCTGAATCCACTCCTGAACTGGCGCGCGAAAAAGCCAGGCAGTTAAACATCCCGCTGGCTTATGATTCTTATGAAGAGATGCTCAAAGATCAAGAAATCGATGTCGTCCACATCTGCTCACCAAATTTTCTTCATTTTCCCCAGGCCAAACAAGCTCTTCTGGCAGGGAAACATGTCATTTGCGAAAAGCCATTGACCATAACAGCGGCCGAATCCAAAGAGCTGGTAGAACTGGCGAAAGAAAAAAAGCTGGTCAATGCCATTAATTTCAACCTTCGGTTTTATCCGGTCAATTTTGAAGCCAGACATTTGGTGCAGAAAGCTGACTTTGGCGAAACCTTTATCGTCCAGGGATCTTACCTGCAAGATTGGCTGCTCTACCCCACCGATTGGAACTGGCGTCTGGATTCAGCTCAGGGGGGATCGCTGCGCGCGGTGGCCGATATCGGCTCGCACTGGATCGATCTGGTCATGTTCGTTACGGGTCTAAAAGTAGTTGAAGTTTTTGCCGATCTGAAAACCTTTTATCTAATCCGTAAAAAACCGGTTTCGCGGGTTGAAACTTTTTCCAATCAAGAGTCGGGCGTTCCCACAGAATACGCAGACAAACCGGTTCAGACAGAAGATTATGCATCGATCCTGCTCCGTTTTGAAAATGGCGCCAAAGGCATCCTTTCCGTTTCACAGGTCAGCGCGGGTCGCAAAAATCGTCTTTTCTACGAAATTGATGGAGCCGGATCAGCTGTTTCTTGGGACTCAGAACATCCCAACGATCTATGGATTGGTCACCGTAATCGCCCAAATGAAACGCTGATCAAAGACCCTTCCCTGTTGAGTGACGAAGCCAGGGCGGTTTCGTCCTACCCGGGTGGACACGCCGAAGGGTTTCCGGATACCTTCAAACAGCTTCAAAAGAAAGTCTATGCCTATATTCTCAAGAACGATTATTCGGTCCAGCCTGATTTCCCAACCTTTACCGATGGCTATGTTTCACTGCTCATTGAAGAAGCCATCTTACAGAGTTCACAGATTGGCACCTGGGTCAAGGTTATCGAATAAGGAGCAAAGATGAAACTGGGATTCCTAACCGCAGCACTACCCGGCAATACGCTCGAACAGGCCGCCAAATGGGGCGCAGAAAGCGGTTTCCAGGCGATCGAAATTGCCTGTTGGCCGCAAGAAAAAACCACCCGCCGCTATGCGGGCGTCACTCACATCGATGTCACAACGCTGGATAAGGCCGAGGCTGTCGAAATCCGCAAAATGCTGACTGGATACGGGTTGACCATTTCATCTCTGGCCTACTACCCCAATCCCCTCC
>JBBRWF010000295.1:0-6169 GCA_038249405.1 Anaerolineales bacterium | reverse complement strand
GTAATACCCGCAATCACGCCGTTAACATCCACAATAGCACTGGCAACTGCGCCAGAGCCGGTGCCATATGCATCCACAATTTCAACATTTGTGTCTTGTGAATAACCAGCGCCGCCAGCATCCAGGGTCACATCCAGAATAGGACCGCGGGGCATTGGGCTGTTCGCATAGTTGGCAAAAGGGCCAAAGAAATGCGGCACCACAGTCTCGTCAATTGGCGAAATCTGTGGCTGCGGGGCCATTGAGCCGGTTGATTTGCCGCTGGCTTGCAGTTGGCTTTGCAGTTGTTTGCCAGCCACACCGGGCAGGAAGCCCTTGGATGTGTTGGCATCTGCGGCAGCTTGCCGCTCAGCAGGTGTGATTTTTTTTGTTGGTTGGGAGGGTCCACTCTCTGCCGGTGAAGGCGTGGGGAGTGGCTTTGCTCCAACACTGCTGGCGGTTGGCGCATTCGCGCCAGGTGCCAGTGGGGTTTTCGCCTGGACTGAACCCGCCGCGCTAAAGATCAGCGAAGCGATCATCAAGTACGAAAAAAGTCGATCTAAAAACTTTTGAAGTGCCATAGTCATTCTCCTGTTTGGTCTGGTGATAAAAAAATAAAATGAGAGTAATGGGGCAGCGTTTTTTTTGTTTTCTCCTTGTAAATTACCCGATTTACTCGATCGGGCAGGGCAGGCGCGGGCAGCCTTCAACGATCGAAAGAAGGTCAGTCCCTTCGTTTATAACAACTTTTTGCTTGCTAAATACTTCCACTGAATTTTTTTCCAGGTTTACCTGGATCACCTTTAGGCGCGCCTGATTTTGTAGCAAGCGCATAGGCAATTCTGCATTGCTGGAACAATTCAGCTGATAAATCACCACCACATCGGGGTGAATTTTTTCCACCTGTTTCAATAAAAAACCCACGCCCAGGCTGTCAGAAATCTTTATCAAATCCAGGCCTTTGCGGGTATTAAGCAGCAACTCAACCGAATATCCCAACAAATTTTCGTGTCCCCATAACACGACTGTCTTTGTTGTAGCGGCTTCCTGTTGTGCCGGTGGCAATTCGCATATATATACAGCCACACCACTCTCCATTGAAACAGAATAATATCTCCACTAGCATACATCAGCCTTCTCCCTATTACCATCCATCCACCTTCATCTTCAGGGATTAAAGATGATTACCCCAGGGATGGTCTTTTAGGGGTCTCTATTAATCCTTGCTTAATCCTTTTTTGTCAAATTCGATGTAAAAATACTAACAAATCGCAAATTTGGCTTATAATATTATCTTTACGTATACGTACAAATACGGATGCCCTGAGAAGACATTAATAATTTAGAAATATCACCCAGTATCCTAATAGTTCATTCAATATTGAATTTTGGTCTGACCGCGGAATCAAAAACATGCATAGTCCCGACTTGTTTTCTGCAAAGAAGAAAACCCAACAGCCAACTCGCGACCCCTTTGTTGTTCCTGCGGAAGAAAAATTAAATTCAGCGGTCAACTTTTTTTCCCGTTATTACGGTTGGATTCTACTTCTGACGGGCGTCTTCATAATTGTAGAGCAAACCAGGGAACATATTTCAACTACAAATTATAAATATGATGGATTTTTCATATTTTATGGAGAAATCTTTGGAATTATTGTGCTGCTGGGTCTGATCGGGTTACTCATCCGTATTTTGCTCACCACGCTGTCAGAAAAAACCCGCGCACTTAAAATTCTCAATGTAAAACATAATTTTATTCAGCAGCTTTCTGCCAGTCAGGATATTGCCGAAGTATCAAAATCGCTGGCTCAGCAGATTGCCCTCATAGTTCCCAGCGCCAATATCGAGCTTTTCATCCACGAGAATGCCAAGGATTGGTTTATTCGTGTCAATCATATGGTTGCTGAATCCCAGGTAGATAAAAATCCATACTCCCCAGCTAACCTGGTTGCCTATCCTTGCCAGCAATGTATCTTGAAAAATAATCACACCCTTCATTCGCTGGACTTCTGCAACCGCAAAGCGAATTTTTTATCAGACTATGAAGAGCAGACGGGCTTTTGTTTGCCCCTGCTCTATAGAGCAAACCCGGTCGGGCTGTTATTGCTTTATCCGTCAAATGGTCAGCTGGTTGACGCGGAGCAATCTGATATGCTCGCCAACCTTTCCGGCGAAATGGCCCAGGCCATTGGGTTGATGGTCGAGAAAAAAGCCCACGAGGAAGCCAGGCTGACTGAAAAAATCCACACAATGCAGTTGGATATTGCCCGCGATTTGCATGATACAGTTGGGCAAAATATCAGTTACCTTCGCATGAAGCTCGATCATTTGTCCGAAGGTGACCAGAGCGTAAATTCCGACTTGATCATGGAGATCAGGTCCATGTCAAAGGTGGCAAACGAGTCTTATGATCTCGTGCGCGGAACACTTGCTGTTCTCCAGGCGGAAGATTCTGCTGATCTCCTTTACCTGTATTCTCGCTACGCAAAGCAGGTTGCCGAACGTTCCTCATTTACGATTGACTTTTCTACTTTTGGTGTGCCTCGCAATCTTTCCGCCGCTCGTTTGCGCCACATGTTTTACATCTTCCGTGAAGCCCTGAACAATATTGAAAAACATGCGCATGCCACCCTTGTTATTGTCAAGCTCACTTGGGACCCAACCACGCTGGCGCTTGAGATCGTTGACAATGGCAAAGGCTATGACCCTGCCCGTACCCAAAAAATGGACCTTCATTATGGCCAGAAATTTATGCGCGAGCGGGCGACTTTGCTAAATGGCACATTAACTGTAAAATCTGCCTTAGATGTTGGTACTACAATATCTGTTAACATCCCATGCGATTAACTCGATATCATTTTATCTGGCCGTGCACAGTCATAGGAATTTGAATGATTAGAATAATTATTGTCGATGATCATATTCTATTTCGTGAAGGCCTCAAAGCCATAATTGGTTCCGAACCAGAGATTGAGATTGTTGGTTTGGCCGGCTCTGTGGAAGAAACAGTCGAATTGATCCGCGAGAATCCACCAGATATCGTTTTAATGGATTTCTCATTGCCAGACGGCACAGGGGCAGATGCCACCCGCCGCATTCTTTCTGAATTCCCAAATATAAAAGTCTTGTTTCTTACCATGTCTGAAGAAGACAATGATCTGTTTGCGGCGGTTCGCAGCGGTGCAAAAGGCTACCTTTCTAAAAATCTGCGCCCCTCCAAACTGGTTGAATCGATACGCGCAGTTCACAATGGAGAGAGTGCTCTCTCAACGACCCTAACCATGCGCCTGATGGATGAGCTTTCTCGCACAAAACCTATTCAGCAGCCAGTTGATCCCCGCCTGTCAAAGTTAACCGACCGCGAATTGGACGTACTCCGTGTGCTGGCAACCGGCCAGTCAAACCAGCAGATAGCAGACCTGCTATTCCTTGCAGAAAATACGGTCAAATATCATGTCCACTCGCTTCTCGGAAAATTAAACCTTCAAGACCGAAAGGCTGCCGCTGCTTTTGCGCGCGAAAACGGCCTCACAAAAGTAAACGGGTAAGCACTCGCCCGAACCTGAAATTTAATGCAATTAAATTTACCGTAGAGATGCCCTGAGATCGCAACTACCGCCATAAAGGTGCGGTTTTGCTGGCTTACACAACAAAGAGTTTCGCCCCACCTGTTCTACAAACTGCCTGGAGCTGTACCCAGGCAGTTTGTCTTTAACGATCCAGAACCCTGCAACCAGGTACCAAGGCCATAACGCGTTACCTGGTTGCAGGGTGGCCGGTGATCTACTTTGTGTAACTCCTCCCAGTTCACTCCAACTACACAAATAGTATGTATATTATCCATACATTGTCACGCATTATGTATGACACATGACACTATTGCGCTTTTTGTCACAAAGTTATTATCAGAGAGCGTATATGCGCTTAAACGAATATAAGGATATTCAATGATCTCACAAAATCTAGCTCAGGAAATTGTCCATCTTCAGGCCGACTTCTGTTCCGCTTTATCCGACCCGACCCGACTGCTCATTTTATATACCCTCTCCGAGCGGCCTTGCAGCGTTAATGAACTCACCTCAGAGTTAACCCTGACCCAGTCCACCACATCCCGTCATCTTAAGGTATTGCGCGAGCGTGGGTTGGTGGAAACACAGCGCTCTCGCACAACTATCACATATTCCATCAGCGATGCACGCCTGATCGATGCCATTGACCTGCTGCGTGCCGTCATGCGTGATCGTATTACCCATCACGCCAACTTGATGGAAGAAATTGTCGCGGAATAATTTTCTCATCCATTTTTTGAGGAGAACCTAATGAAGAAACAACCATACTGGATTTTAGGCCTGATCGGTATTTTGGCAGTCATTCTTGTGCCGCTGATCATTTTCTGGCCCAGGGTCGCCCCATCTACCAAAGACCCCTGGGCGGGCATCCCTGAACACCCGGTTCATACCAGTCATGCAGATATCATCAAAGGCCCCTTTACCACCGGACAGGAAGTGACTCGCAATTGTCTCACATGCCATCCGTTGGCCGCTGCGGATATTATGATGACCACCCACTGGACCTGGGAATCAAAGCCTTTCACCATGCCCGGACACGATAAGCCGGTAACCATTGGCAAGGCAAACCAGATCAACAACTTCTGTATCAGCGCGCAGGGCAACCAGAAAAGCTGCACTGCCTGCCACATTGGCTATGGTTGGAAGGAAGTCACCGCTACTACCCCCGCTTTTGACTTCACAAAATCCGAAAATGTGGACTGCCTGATGTGCCATGCTCAATCGGGTTATTCCAAAGGCAAGTACGGCAACCCTGCCGATACGGTGGATTTGTTGGCTGCAGCGCGCAGCGTAGCTGCTCCCAACCGCGCCACCTGCGGCAAGTGTCATTTTGACGGCGGCGGTGGCAACGGCGTAAAACACGGCGATCTCGATGAAAGCCTCAAGTTCCCGTCCGAATCCCTGGATGTGCACATGGGCCGCAATAACTTTCTTTGCACCGACTGCCATGTCACCAAAGATCACGTGATTAAGGGCCGCCTGGTAGTCGATAATTTCACGGTTGACCCGGCCGAGCAGGTCTCCTGCACCCAGTGTCACGCCGAAAATCTCCATAAGGATGAGCGTCTCAATAAACATGTCAGCTCACTGGCTTGCCAGACCTGCCATATCCCCGCCTTTGCGCTCAAAGATCCCACCAAGGTTTCCTGGGACTGGTCAACCTCCGGTCAGGACATTGGTGATGACCATTTCACCTATCTCAAGATCAAAGGCTCATTCGCATACGAAAAGAATGTCCAACCCACCTACCTGTGGTTTAACGGCAACCTTTCAAAGCGCTACATTCTCGGCGATAAGATCGACCCCACGAAACCAACCTACATCAACAAGCCTGCGGGCGATATTGCAGATAAAACCGCCAAAATCTTCCCGTTCAAGCTTCATGCAGCCAAACAACCCTACGATACTGGCTATAACTATCTTCTTGCGCCAGTGACTGCCGGTCCGGATGGATATTGGACCAATTTTAATTGGGATAATGCCTTCATACTTGCCCAGGAGCGATTTGGACTGGCTTACAGCGGCGGCTATGGATTTGCCGAGACCTATATGTATTGGCCAACGACCCACATGGTGCAGCCGAAAGAAAACGCGCTGCAGTGCGATGATTGCCATACAGATAATGGCCGTATGGATTGGAAAGCCCTCGGCTATCCCGGTGACCCCATTCGTTGGGGCGGGCGCGTTGATACCAAATAAACAGGCATATTGGATGAAATCATGAAAACACGAATCCTATCAATTTTCCACAATGCTCGCCTGAGAAAATGGCTGTTTGGCCTGGGGGTTCTCTCCCTTTCCTTGCTTGCTTTTGGACTTCAGCAGGCCTGGGCGCAGCGTAGCGCGCTTCCCGCGACTTTGCCCTCACCCATTCACCCGGTCTTTGCCATGCTGGATGTCAGCGGCGCAAACGTGCTCAAGAGCGGGCTGCCCGTTTCCACCATGAAAACCTGCGGCGCATGCCACGACACCGCCTACATAGAAACCCACAGTTTTCATTCTGATCTTGGCCTTAGCACCTACAAACCCACCAAAGACAGTTGGAATGCAAGTGAAGGTGTCTTTGGCAAGTGGGACCCGCTTACCTATCGTTATCTCAGCCAGGAAGGCGACCGGCTCCT
>JBBRWF010000294.1:0-6170 GCA_038249405.1 Anaerolineales bacterium | reverse complement strand
TTGGGGTAATCGACATAACCATCTTCACCTGCATCCGGATTGGTGGGGTCATAAACTCGGGGTCCAGCGGTTGTATCAGTAGTAATCTGCGCCACACGCACACCGCCTTGCAAACTAGTCAAACCACCTCGGCGGGCTGCAACTGTCTGCGGCACGTTTTGATTAACTTCTTCCGGCATAAAAATGACATCCTGGCGTTGGTAAGGGCCGCCTTTTTCGGTGCGAGTGGTTTGCGCGTTGGCAATATTGTTTGAAATTAAATCAAGGCGCAACCGCTGTGCTGTGAGACCCGAAGAACCAATACGTAGTGCCTGCCAAAAGCTCATAATATGCTCCTTGTTTGATTGATAGTACCAAATATGGGCAGGATGAGCAGTAAAAGGGATGTGAAGTTAAAATAAAATTTATGTGAATTAAAAAGAACAAAGCGCCATCCCTTCGGAAAGGCGCTTTGTTCTATGCAATGCCCGTTATGGGTACAGGCTGATGATGCTGGCTAAAACATCAAGTCAGGATATTTCCCAGAGAGGTGGAATACGCCGGGGCGGTGCTGATGGGGCTTTGGCGGGAGGCAACAATTTTTTGTTCGGTGGCAACCCAGGCGCCGCGCAATTCGCCAAGGGTGCTAATGGCGGAAGCATAATCGCCTTTGCGGATGCAATCCATGCACCACTGGTACAGGCGGAACAGGCCGGTTGCAACCTCTGGATAGTCCAGGTCGAGAGCATCGCGCAAAGCGCTGATGGTCTGGATGGATTTTGCGAAATCCTGTTGCTCGCAAGAGCGGATAGCCAGATCGTAGGTCATAATCACCAGGCGAAGCGGGCTGGCACTCATAATGTCTTGCTGCCGGTACTGTTTGTGATATGCGGTCTGATACATGGTTTCTGCTCCTGAGTGTGTAAATTATCTGCGTATTGTTCTATGCAATCAGTTTCGGCTTAGATCATCTGAACTTTAGCGCCTGGCCGTTAATTCTTCATAAATTTTGGCCAGGCAAGTTCAGAAAACTTGTGGTCAGGCCAGCAGTTTGAGTAAATCGCCGGCTTTCAAATTATTGACTTCGTTTGGCGGAATACTGCGCATAACACGCTTGGAGGCCCGGTCGACTACATAAACCGTGATGTCATGGGTTTTCTTGTCTACCATGAACCTCAAGAAAGTATCGCCATTCGTCACCGGCAGCAAATTTTGCGCTGGCTTCTCCTCGGCCTTTTCGGATTTGGCTGGCTTTTCAGCTTTTTCCACCTTTTCAGGTTGCTCAGCCTGCGCGGCAGCCGTGATCTTAAAAAGCTGGTTTTGAGCCATTTGATACATGACGCCGGCCATTGGATCGCTATCAGCCAGCCCAATACTTTGGATTACGTTTTCGCCCATAGTAGGTTCCTTCCTTTTGGGGTCACCTCGAATATCCTTATCCAAGGAACTGAAGATAGTCAGTTACTGGCGCCTGTTAAGCTTGTTACCTGGTTCAAAAAAATGGAATTTTTGAACTTAATTATATTTTCGGCTGTGCTGGGAGGAACTGAAGCCCGGAATATGAATTTTAGATAAAAAACGCATGCTGGTCTTTTTTGTAAATTCAGGCTGTTCGCTGGCATGTGGCAGCCCTGGCGAACCGCCTGCGCCTATTCGCTTGATTCAGCTCTCGTCGACTTCGATGTTAAACAAAAATATCCCACATATTTAGGATGGGAAAACAGCTCTTAAACAAATATTGAACCCGAATCTCTACAGCAGCAACTACTAAGAAAGAAGGGGAAAGCTAATTATGCTTGTTCAGGCAGTCAGCTTCAGCAAATCACCCGCCTGAAGCTTGGCCAGTTCAGTGGCAGGGATCGAGCGCAATACACGCTTTGAGTCCTTATCCACAACGAAGACCGTCACATCCTTGGTTTTTTCGTCAACACGAAATTGCAGTGAAACATTGGAAAGGTTGCCTACCACGGCGGCAGGTGAGCTTTCCATTTGCTTCGCAACTTTAGGTTCCTGTGCAGGAGCCTTCTCCTGCAGCTGAGAAACCTGTTTTGCGGCGGAAGCAGCCGCTGCAGCCTCGGTTTGCACCGGGACAGAAGCCCTGGCTAACATTCCAGAAGGGTCTGGAGAGCGTACATTGCTAACTGGGTTAATCGATAGATCTGCCATTACACACACTCCTTGCATCCATGCATGGAAAACAAAAAACCTTGTCTACGAGCAGGGCAAACCTAATGCTCGCCGCTGCTCTGATTTACTGAGCACTTAAGCCGATGTATTGGTATTCGAACCAGTGATGATGCCAAACATCTGGGCTGTTCTACCGTAATCCGCGATCTGGTTCTGATAATTCATATACTGGTTATACAAAGATGTTTTTCTAATCGTTAAACTGTCATTCAACTTAGCAATACGTCTATCATAGTCAGAACGTTGCGAATCAAATGTTTTCAGTGAAGCCGCGAGAGAACCAGTTTCACCCGCGTACCGGGAAACAATCGTATTCAGGGCTCCCAGGCCGCTATCTAGCAGGGCCGTGACATCAGATGCGTTGTTCTTGAGCG
Organism: Anaerolineales bacterium; assembly: GCA_038249405.1. Taxonomy (GTDB): domain Bacteria; phylum Chloroflexota; class Anaerolineae; order Anaerolineales; family Villigracilaceae; genus UBA5195. The sequence goes on along the minus strand of JBBRWF010000294.1, from coordinate 3,630 downwards.
CATCACTAAATTTTGCGCTGTCAAGCGTCAACTTCATATCTTTGTCAAAAGTCAGGCCGATATCAGAGAAATTCTTAAAACTGCCACTGTTGCTAATCGTGCTGTTAAAGCGGTTGATCATTTCAAAACGAAGACCGCTAAATCCCATATCACCAGACAAAGGCCCGCGAGTATAAGTAGTTTTTCCATCCGCACCTGTGGTTGGGGTGGATGCCAATTTCCCTTTTATGTGGGAAAGAGCAGTATTGAACTTAGTGATCATTGAATTCATCAATCCAACAGACTTATCCGTTGATGCGGCAATACTGATACGGGCTGTCTTATTGGTTTCAGCATCTGCAGCCAGGTTCAGGGTTACACCATCGATCACATCTTTAAGGTCAGTGTTGGTAGCCCGCGAAACAGACATGCCATTCACCGTGAATTTGGCATTTTGGGCAGATTGCAGATCGGCCCCAAAACCCAAAAAGTCATTTGCCACGCCGTCTTTCATGAGCGTAAACAGCATTGAATGATTTTCGCCAGTTTGCGCGCTGCTCAACACCAGCTTATTGGCAACAATCGAGGCTTTAACTGCCCTGCCATTTGGCTGACTGGCGGCGTTGATGGCCGCGGTGATGGTGCGCAATGTGTCTGTAGCGCTGATATTTATCGAGGTGCCCGCCGCCGTATACGAAATGGCGGTGGATGCGCTTGCCCCGGCTTTATCCAGTGTCAATGTAAGGCCGCGTCCCGTATCCACAGTGCCGCTTGTAAAGGTCTGCCAATCGTTAGTGTACTCGGAGCCCGACTGGCGGCGGATTGAAACAGCGGTTCCATCCGCATTCACCATGCGAAACTGGCGAGCACCATTGAAATCGCGAGTCTCCAGGGTATAGCTGCCGGTTCCCATTTCGCGCTGCCCTGTGGCAACTGTGCTGGTGGCTGACCCTGTGACGGTATCATTTGGCGTTACGCTGACAGATTTTGTGCCCGTGCCGCCCAGCCAGAAAGTGCCGCTCTTGCCCAGGGCTGAATCGGTGCTGTAGGCAGCTGTGGTGGATTTTATTTGCGCTTTGGCAAGCTGGCTGACAATCACATCGTAATCTGCCGCAGCCGCGCCTTCCGTGGCTGTAGCGGTCAGTGTTGTGCCGCCTACAGTGCCGGGGGTGGTTGTCAATTTTGGCACCATGCTCATGGTATACGAAGCATGCGAGCTGATCATGGCCTGCATGGCGGACTGCAAGGCATCAAAATTGGTCCTTATATCGGTGTAAACACCGCGACGAACATCCAGTTGATCCTTCTGGGTTTTGGTCCTGTTGAGGGGGGCGCTTTCAGAATCAATCGTGGCCTTGATCGCCGTCTGGAAAGACTGCGCCAGGGATGCAATGGATTTATCGATGGAATTGATTGTGCTGGCCATATTTCACCTTCTTCTCAAACCTGAGAAACGATGGGAAGTTCAGCGCCCGGTGTTGCTCTGAAATCTTGCTTAAGATGGATTTTGGGGGAGGCGCTGGTGCGCCCCCCCCTGAAAGTCATGGTACTGTGTTAGGTTTAGCGGAACAGGGTCAGCAAGCTCTGCGGAGCCGCGTTCGCCTGGGCTAACATGGCGGTGGCGGTTTGCTGCAGGATGGTGTACTTGCTGGCATTCACTTGTTCTTCGGCCATGTTGGCGTTCATGATGCGGTTGTAAGCGCCTTCAACGTTGACCTTGGCGAGAGAAGCCTGATCTTCCTTGAAGGTTAGACGGGCCATCAGGGAGCCGAGGTCGGACAGGGTGCCGGTGACTTTATCCAGAGCGCTGTTGACGGTGGTCATGTAAGCGGCAGCCTTGTTGGCGGTCGAGACGTTCACCGAGAAGTTGTTCACGCGCTGGTAAGTGAGGCCCAACGTGGTTCCGGAAGTGGTGCTGACACCTGCCCAAGCAGCGGATTTCATCGATGCGCCGCGGCCGGAGTCATACTGGGAATTCGCAGCCACATAGGCGCTTTGGGCGGTGTATTTGACGTTGGCACCGACTGCGGCATCGCGGACGACAGTCATTGCGGAACCCTGTGCATCCTGCAGCTGAACCTTGACATCGCCAGCCTTGATATACTCAAAGGACATTGTCTGGCTTGTTTGGACCAATACTACGTTACTTGTATTGAGTGACAAACCAATCGCGCCGGTGTTGTTCAGAGCCAGGGTTGTATCAGCATTGGCGAAGCTCTGGGTAAAGCTCTGCGTGCCGTTGGTGCCCCAGCTTGAGTCATCCAGATTGGTGATTGAAACGGTAAGGGCTGTCGCTGTAGCAGTGGTCGCTATGTTGGTAAACGTGAGCGAATAATGACCAGAGACCAGGGACTTACCTGCAGCCGCAGCACCTACAGCCGAGTCGGTGAAGCCGCTTACGCCGGAGATCAGGGCGCTGCTGGAGTCAATGTTCTGTTTGGAAGTGCCAACCAGGGATGACTTATCCAGGATCTTGAAACCATAGTCGCCCGTGGTCAGTTCAGTCTGGCCCAAAGTAACAGCGGACTGCTTAGCATAGGTACCTTTGATCGCATCCGCAATGGCAAAGTCTGCACCAACTTGCCCGGAGACATCGGAGACAGTCGGGGTGGTCACCTTGGTTGAGAGGGACAGGGCGGCGGGGTCCAGAGCAGCGGGCAACGTCCAGGTGGTGTACTCGCCTTCGTCAACGCCGGTTTGGAACTGCTTGCTGCCGGTGGAGTTGTCGAGAAGTTTGACGCCGTTCCATTTGGTCTGGTCAACCAGATCTTGCAGCTGCTGGGAATAAGCAGAGAGCTGGGTCTGGATGGTGGCGCGCTCGGAGTTACCGAGGGTATCAGAAGCAGCCTGCGTGGCTTTGGTGCGCATCTGGATCATGATATCTGTCATGGTGCTCAGGCCGCCTTCGGCGACGGAGAGCATGTTCTTGGCATCACTGATATTGTCGAGTGAGGCCCTGAAGCCCTCAGCGCGAGCCATCATCTTGGTGGCGATGGTCAGACCAGCGGGATCGTCCATGGCGCTGTTGATGCGTTTGCCGGTGGACAGGCGGGTCTGGTGCATAGAGAGCTTGGCATTGATATTCTGAAGTGAATTGAGGGCGTTAAGAGCGCCGATGTTGCTTGCAATTCTGGTGACATCTACTTGTGCCATTTCAAACCTCCATGTTTGAATGTTCGTTCAAGGGGATCCTTCCCCTTTTCAATAGGGTGAGTTGCATTTGTACTTTTGAAGCTTTTGTTCGGGCATTCTGGTGTGGGCAGCGGGTCTGTTTTTCTTGTTCGATACGCGCCTCCGTTTGCTTGTTCGACCTTTTTTTTCTTACACTAATAGTTTCGGTTATACTGCCAGTTACTTGAGGGGATAAAAGGGCAGTTTGCGTAAATATCGCATTAAGAATGTTTGCAGCCACGATAAGGGAGTGAATTTTCCACGGGCAAATTTCGAGAAAATCATGCAACTATTTTTTAACTGCACGTGTTGGTTTGCCCCGGGCAGTCAGGCGTTTTTGATATTGTACCGACAATGCCAGAACTGCTTCATTTTTCGGGGCCGCCTTTTGAGCCTGAGATAAGCACCTGCCCGCGCCAGTCAGATCACCGGCCAGCATCAAAACACGGCTCAAGCCAAGCAAGATATTGATTTCATTGG
>JBBRWF010000293.1:0-6172 GCA_038249405.1 Anaerolineales bacterium | reverse complement strand
GATGAAAACATTAAAAGTGACTTCAGCCAGCGCCACCGGGGTGGCGGTAGGTCCGCTACTAGTGGTATCTCCTGGAACCGGGGTGGCAGGAAAGAAATTGCCTAAATCGACCAACGACATGGTACAAGATAGGCTGGTGAGAGCCAGCATGAGCACGGGGATCAGACGTTTCCAATGTGAATGATGTGAAAATTTCATTGCTTGTCCTCCAAACAGGCCACCTGTGAGCTTAAGAATCCGGCCTATCAATGTTGAAACCCTGTCTTGCTTTTATCATCGCGAGACCCATAAGATTCATTCATTACCGGCTGAAGCCATTCCAATTCGGTAAAAAGCGAATAAATTTTCATCCAGTGTCACCAAAGCAAGTACTACCCTATTTTATGCTGATTCATGCCAAATATTGCGAGCAAAGTCTTAAATAAAAACGCAAAGCCACAAAGAAGGTCCTTGAGTCTTTGCGTTTTGAAAGAACAGTTCGCAGACCTAGGCCGGTGTTTCTTTGGACGGGTTATTTTTATCTGATTGGCCAGGATCGCGGCTGGTGATCTGCGCCAGCCAACTAAAGAAAATGCTCAAAAAGTACAAACCAATCATCGGGCCCATGACCAGCGACATGTTCACCGGATCAACAGTGGGTGTGATGACTGCCGACAAAACTGAAATCAAAACGACTGCCAGGCGCCACTGCTTGAGCAATGTTTTAGGCTTGATAAAACCCATGGCAGAAATACCGAAAATAACCAGTGGAAATTCAAAAGCCACACCAATCCAAAACATCAGATTGGTGATAAAGTCATAATAGGAAGCCGGGCGAAGCCTTGTGGAAATACCCAGAAAATCGAGCAGGAAAGGCAGCGCAGTGGGCAACATGACATAATAGGCAAAGGCAATGCCGCCGGTAAAAAACACCAGCGCCAGCGGGATCGACATCAGCCCCAATTGCCTGGAACGGGGCATAATGCCCGGCGCAAAGAAAAGCCAGAGTTCGAAGGCCAGGTAGGGGGTTGCAAGCGCGATACCGGAGATTAGGGCCACTTTCATATATACACTGACAGATTCAGTCACCTCAATGGCCTGCAGGTTTTGAAGTCCTCCAACTGGAATCGCCAACAGATTGATCAAATCCTGAGTAAACCAGAAAGAAATTCCAACGGTAATAATCAAGGCCAGCAAGGAACGCAGCAGGTGCTTGCGAACATCATCCAATTGTTCGAAAATTTCCATTGGATTCTGGAAAGCATCCGCAACTGCATCAAGCGCAGGACGATCATCAGGAACTTCAGTTAAAAATTGATAGACTGGATTGGACTTAAATCTTTTAACGACCGGGTGGAGCAACCAGCCAAGAAAGCGAAAAGGAAGGCTGATCAACCACCAGATCAGCCTGAAGGGCAAGAGCAGAATCCACTTTAAAGCGCGGCGAAGTTTATCCATGATGATTAAGATTCGGGGGAAGGTGGAGTCTGAGGAGCTGCGGGTTCCTGAGCAGGTGCAGGAGGAGTTGTAATGGGATTCGAAGGAGTAGTGGTCTGGCTAAGTGGATTAAAAATTTGCCGTTCATCAAATAATTTACTCATATTTGGCGGTTTCAACTGCTGGGTAACGCCCTGGACTTCTTTTTGCAAGTCTTCCAGACCAGCTTCACGAACCAGTTTGGTGGGCAATTGCTGTAATTCCTCGCCAGTGCGGCGCATAGCCTGCCATGTGGGGGATGTCAGAAATTTGCGCAAGAATCCGCCCATGGTTCGACCAGCAGCAATCATATCTTTCGGGCCTAGCAAAATAAGCGCAATCAAAACGATAAACGCCAGTTCGGGAACACCTACGCCAAGAATTTCCATCTACACAGCGCCTTTCTTAAACTGCTGGCTGATTTCGCGCTCATGATCCGCCAGGCTTCCAAGCACACCGTTAATAAAACGTGGAGCAGTATCAGACCCAAACTCTTTGGCCAGCTCCACCGCTTCGTTAATGGCCACCTTTAAAGGGGTGTTTGCAGAAACCGCAAATTCCCAGGTAGCAATTCGCAGTATATTCCGGTCGATGGCCGCAATCTGATCGAAAGGCCATTCGGGAGCATACATTGCTATGATGTCATCCAGGCGTTCAGCAACTGGAATAATGCCGGAAACAATCTGGCGTGTAAATTCCACCATTTCCGGGCTTAGTTCAAGCTGACCATCAGCGTTTGCTTCTTCCAGGCGTTGTTCTAAAACAACACCAGGGGGATGGCCGCTCATATCAACTTCGTAAAGTACTTGCAGAGCGAGAGACCGCGCTCTGGTGCGAGATTTCATAAAGGATTATTCGTCTTTGTAGTCTATATCTTCTATATGGATATTGACATGCCCAACTTCCATGCCAACCATTTCGGAGATGGCACGCGCCACCTGGGTTTGCAAGTTGCGGCTCACTTCGCGCACATTAAAATCTTTTTTGAGCACAACATACAATTCGATGTAAACAATACCATCTTCAACGGACATTTGGACACCACTGTCGGATCCCTGGCGAAACAGGCGATCAAAACCGCCCGGTACAGGTGCAAGGTGACTGACGCCATCCATGCTGAGCGCAGACATGCGGGCAATGGTCAGTAATACTTCGGGGGCGAGGGTTGTTTTTCCCGAGGAACGAACTTCGTCTTTCATATTGATCTCCTACATCATCGCCATGCCGCCATCCACCCCCAGAACCTGGCCAGTAATAAAAGCAGCCTGATCGCTGGCAAGGAAAGCCACGGCATAAGCTATCTCTGCGGGTTGAGCCTTACGTGCCAACGGCACCATTTTGATTGCAGCTGCCAGAATTTCAGACGACATATCTGCCAAAATTTCTGTATCTACAAAGCCAGGGGCTACCGCATTTACAGTAATATTGCGTGAGGCCACTTCACGCGCAAGAGCCTTTGTGAAGCCAATTTGCCCGGCTTTGGAAGCAGAGTAATTTGTCTGACCGGCATTGCCCATCTGACCTGAAACAGAAGAAATGCTGATAATGCGCCCATAACGTTTGCGCATCATATGTTTGACAGCAGCCTTGGAACAATTGAAGGTGGACTTAAGGTTTCCATTCTGAACAGAATCCCAATCCGCTTCTGACATCATCATAATCAGCCCGTCACGGGTTATACCAGCATTATTAACCAGTATGTGTAAATCGCCAAAGGTTTCGACGGCAAACTTGATTAGGCTTTGAGCTGCGGCGGGATCTGATACATCTGCCTGAAAAGCGGAGGCTTTACCACCGGCTGTCTGGATTGCTTTGACAACTTCATCCGCCGCATCGGGCGATTTATGGTAATTCACCACCACACTGGCGCCTCTTAAAGCCAGTTCGAGGGCAATGGAGCGTCCAATACCACGCGAACCACCAGTAACCACTGCCACACGATCTTTAAGAGATAAAAAATCGCTCATCGCTCTACTCCTGTCATAAAGAAATTATACCCTACGCAAGCCCTGGGTGAGGCCGTTTATCATCGCAAGATTTAACCCCCTTTGTGAGTATTAGGTTTCAGGCGAAAACCCAACAGCAACCCAATAAGAATGGAAAACGCACCAATAAAAGCGACGGCATCCTGCCAGAAGCGAATCGGGAACAAGCGGATCAGCGTATCTGAAAACTCAAATAACCAGGAATCACCGGAAAAAAACAGGGAATGGAACCAGGTAAAAAATTGCCAGAAGGAAATTGCAGCAAAGCCCGCCATGGCCAGCAGCAGACCAGCCGTTAAGAAACCGCCGCGCTGCCAACCTTTGGCATATTGTGAAAACCAGCCTTCCCGCCAGGCCCATATCCCTAAAAATAGCAGGATTGCCAGATCAAGGTACCAGACTTGCAAAAGCATTTGGACCACAGCTTTAACATCATTCATGTGCGAAAGCTCGCGTTCATTGTAGATAGGCTGCCCGTTATCAAACTGCAAACCAGCCAAATAATCAATCCCGGCTGAATTGACCAGATATTCCACGGATGGTTTTGACCATTGCAGGCGATCCTGCTGCGTAAAACCATAAGTATCCAGCGGGAAACCGGGCAAACGATATTCGATTTCCAGGAAGACTGGCGTCAACAACAACCTGACAGCCAGCATGATAATAGCCAGGGGAACCAGGATGGTTACGAACCAGGAAAAAATTGCCGCGATTGTTTTAGACATTATGTCACCTCCATAAAGTGATAAAACTCACAAGAGCCGTTAAGGAATTCCTTAATATCTTGATTTAGTGTATGTGAATTGATATGCTAATAGTACCAAGAGTTGGATTCCGTGTCCAACTTTGTTTGCTTATTGCTTGCTTTTCCCTTTATCAGCTAAAAGCAGCCAGCAGTTTCGAAACCCTTTCGCAGCTTAGCAGTCCAACATTTCAGCATGGAGGAATATATGACACTTGGTGGTTATGCAAATAAAATCGCTCACGTTGATTTAACCCAGGGCAAAGTTGAATACAAACCAATCCCCGAAGACTTCAAAATTAAGTATATCGGCGGACGCGGCCTGGGCGTGAAATATGTTTTTGATAACGGCCCGAAGGTGGACGCTCTTTCCCCGGAAAACATTTTGTGCTTTATGAACGGCCCTCTGACCGGTTCGGAAGCCAATATGAGCGGTCGCATGGCCGTTGTGACCAAGTCTCCTCTGACTGGCACGATCACTGACAGCCATCACGGCGGTTGGTCTGCAGCACGCTTGCGTTGGTCTGGCTATGACGGTCTAATCTTCAAAGGCAAAGCTGCCAAACCAGTTTATGTTTACATCCATGATGACCAGTTGGAAATTCTAGATGCGGCCGAAGTATGGGGCATGGGCGTGCATGACACCGTCAAACACTTCAAAGCCAAATACGGCGAGAAGGACCTGAGCGTCATTACAATTGGTCCGGCTGGTGAAAAATTGGTCAAGTTCGCATGCTGGATGAACGAGAATGACCGCGCCAGCGGACGCGGCGGCACAGGCTGCGTGGGCGGCTCCAAGAACCTGAAAGCCATCGTGATCAAGGTTGAAAAGAAGATCACCAAGGCCGAAAACCGCGAAGCCTGGAAAGCTGCTCATGATAGAGCTCTGAAGGTCATCATGGCTGAAGAGAATATCACCAGCCCACGCAAGGGCGGCCTCTCGGTATACGGCACCAATGTCTTGATGAACATCACCAACAGCATCGGTGGTCTGCCGACCATGAACAGCATGGTAACTGCGTTTGGTGAAAACGCCGAAAAAATCAGCGGCGAATACATCAAGGAAAACCTGCTTGTAAATGACCCCACCTGTCACGCCTGCCCGGTGGCCTGCAAGAAGGAAGTGGAAGTAAAGGACGGCCCGTATGCCGGCCTACGTATGGAATCGGTGGAATATGAACCAGCCTGGTCGGTTGGCGCAAATGTGGGCAACAATGACGCCCGCGTTGTGGTCAAGATGATTGACCTGTGCAACGATTACGGAATGGACGCCATCGAAATCGGTCATCCCATCTCGGTATTCATGGAAGCCAGCGAGAAGGGTTACACCAGTGCCACAGACGGCAAACTTGCCTGGGGCGATAATGACGCCATGGTAGCCCTGGCTGAAAAGATCGGCAAACGCGAAGGCCTGGGAGAGATCATGGGCGAAGGCGCTAACCCGACCGCCGCTCATTTTGGACACCCCGAACTGGCTATGACCGTCAAGGGCCAGGGTATCCCCGCTTATGACCCGCGCGGCATCAAGGGTATTGGACTGGGATATGCCACCAGCAACCGCGGCGCCTGTCACCTGCGCGCCTACACCCCGGCCTCCGAGCTGGGCGTGATGCCCTTTGGAACGCTGAAGACTGACCCGTTGGCCTGGGAAGGTAAGGGCGGCCTGGTGAAGATCTTCCAGGACATCCATGCATTCTCAGACAGCATGGATCTTTGCAAATTCAGCGCTTTCGCGATGGGTACGGATGAATATGCCCAGCAGTATTCTGCGATGGTGGGCGTGCCGTTCACATCAGCTGATGTGCTCAAGACCGGTGAACGCATTTACAACCTGGAGCGGCTGTACAATAACCAGGCCGGCCTAGGAGAAGGCAGCGATTACCTGCCCAAGCGATTCACGACCGAACCTTCGACCATGCCCGGCTCGCTGGGTCATGTGAGCGAACTGGATAAAATGCTGGCTAAATATTTTAGAAAAATAGTATTCAAT
>JBBRWF010000292.1:0-6175 GCA_038249405.1 Anaerolineales bacterium | reverse complement strand
CCGCAGCTCTTCCATTGAATTACTCATCAGTACGCCATGCCCGGCCAGGATCACAGGCCGTTTGGCGGCATTGATCATCGCCACTGCCTGCTGAATACTGGCCGATGCGGGGCGCATATCGGGCCGGTAGCCTTTGAGGCGAATAGGGCTGTCATCGTATTCCCAATTTTCAATCGTCGCCTGCTGGGCGTCTTTGGAAATATCCACCAACACCGGGCCTGGTCGACCAGAGGCTGCCACATAAAACGCTTCGCGCAAAGTGGGCATAATATCGGTTACGTCTGTAACCAGGTAGTTGTGCTTGGTAATCGGCAGTGTAATTCCGGTCACATCGGTTTCTTGAAAAGCATCGTAACCAATCAATTTAGATGAAACCTGGGCTGTGATAAAAACCATCGGAATGGAATCCATGTGAGCGGTTGCAATCCCAGTCACCAGGTTGGTTGCGCCCGGCCCAGAAGTGCCCATCGCCACGCCCACCTTGCCGCTGACTCGCGCATACCCATCCGCCATGTGCGCGCCGCCCTGCTCATGCCGCGGCAGCACATGATGGATGCTTGGGTAACCACGCATGGCATCATAGATCGGCAGGTTCGCCCCGCCAGGGTAGCCAAAAATGACTTCGACCTCTTGTTTCACCAGACATTCCCACACAATTTGAGCGCCTGTACGTTTCATAATTTCTCTCCTTATCTTATGATTGCAAAACCGCACCGGTATCGGCGGAAGTAACAAAATGAGAATATCGTTTTAACCATTTACTCGAAATATTGGGGACAAATGGCGGTAAGGCTGCCAATCTGATACTAATTTCCGAACCGCTCAAGCGCATGTTCAAGCTGCGCGCTTCCAGGTCGATATCAACAATATCCCCATTTTCGAGTGCGGCGATTGGGCCGCCGGCTGCTGCTTCTGGCGAAACATGACCAATACATGCGCCGCGCGTACCGCCGCTAAAGCGCCCGTCCGTAATGAGCGCCACCTTATCACCCAAACCTTGCCCCATAATTGCGCTGGTTGGGGAGAGCATTTCCTGCATGCCAGGCCCGCCCTTGGGTCCTTCATAGCGGACCACCACAACGTCCCCGGCCTTCACCTTACCGCTCAATATGCCGCTCATGGCGTCATCCTGCGATTCGAAAATGACAGCTGCACCCGAGAATTTCATCATTGCGGCACTGACTCCACCAACTTTCACCACAGCCCCATTCGGCGCCAGGTTACCAAATAAAATTGCCAACCCGCCTCGTTTGGAGTGGGCATTTTCATAGCGGTGGATCACATCTTCATTTTTTATCGACATCCCCTTAATAGATTCGCCCAGGGTTGTGCCGCTGACGGTAATCCGATCGAAATGAAGAATTCCTGTAGATTCTTGAACTTCATTCAAGATGGCCGGAATACCCCCGGCAAGATGAACATCTTCCATGTGCCATTTCCCGGCAGGGGAAACTTTGCAAATATGCGGCACTTTTTCAGCCACAGCATTAATTCGGGAAAGGGGATATTCAACCCCGGCTTCATTGGCAAGCGCCAAAGTATGTAAAACAGTATTGGTGCTGCCGCCCATCGCCATATCCAGCGCAAAGGCATCATCAATCGCATCCACTGTGACAATATCTCTGGGCTTGATATCTCTGTCAATTAAGACCATGATCTGTGCAGCCGCTTTCCTCGCTAAAGCTTCACGTTCGGGGGTCTTGGCCAGAGCTGAACCGTTAAAGGGCAGGGCCAAACCAATCGCTTCCATCAGGCAATTCATGGAATTTGCAGTAAACATACCAGAGCATGAACCGCAGGAAGGACAGGCAAAACGCTCCAACGTCAACAAACGCTTTTCGTCAATTTTACCGGCTGAAAATGCACCCACGCCTTCAAAGACTGAGATCAAGTCTATCGTTTCGCCTTCGGGGGTTTTGCCTGCCGCCATTGGCCCGCCCGAGATAAAAATGGTCGGGATATTAACACGCATGGCCGCCATCAACATGCCCGGTACTATTTTGTCACAATTTGGAATACACACCATGGCATCAAAACGGTGGGCATCAATCATTGTTTCGACGCAATCCGCAATTAATTCGCGCGAAGGTAATGAATATTTCATGCCAGCATGACCCATTGCAATGCCATCGTCCACCCCAATGGTGTTGAACTCAAAAGGCACTCCACCCGCCAGGCGCACGGCTTCTTTTACCTGCTTGCCAAAATCCTGCAGGTGAACATGACCAGGTACGATATCAACATAAGAATTTACAATAGCGACAAACGGCTTGCCAAAATCTTCTTCTTTAACGCCGGCAGCCCGCAAAAGTGCACGATGCGGAGCTTTCTCATATCCCTTTTTCACAGTATCCGAACGCATATTTCTCCTTTAATTTCGCAAACCTATAAAGGCAGCGATCATGTCAATTGAAACAGACAGGCACAGGTATGAAAAGAGCCGCCCAGTGATTGGGCGGCTCTCGTATTTCTTGAGTAGGTGTCTTACTTTGTTCTCACCTTTGCCATCCCAACCACAAATTGATCCTTAATAATAAGGACCGCAAGAACTACTACAAGGATGAGGCCGAACAAATATGTATTCATTGATTATCCAATATTTCGCTGGATTATATGCGCTTTCGGAAATAAGTCAAGGGCAAATTGTCGATTTCGGGCTTTACGTCATATTGGATCGAGGATATGAGCCTAACACGCGCAGCATCAGAGCGTATTCGCCTAAATGATTGATGGCTCTATTCACAGACTCATCTGATATGGCACCCACGAAATCGATATAAAACAAATAGTTCCAGGGAGTTCCCGCCAACGGCCTCGATTCAATTTTAGCAAGGTCGATATCACGCAAAGCAAAAACACTCAAGGCTTTGAAGAGCGCCCCGGGCTGGTTCTTTAACGTAAAGACAATCGATGTTTTGGCATCGACCTGTGGTTCCACAGCGTCTTCCGATATCGCCAGAAAGCGTGTGTAATTCTCCATGTTGTCTTCAATGCCTTCTTGCAAAATTTGCATTTCATAAATTTCTGCGGCGCGTTTGGATGCGATCGCCGCAGTGGTGCGCTCGCCGGAGGCTTTGAGGATTTTTACGCTGCCAGCAGTGTCGTAAACTGGCTCTGTCTTTACGTCCAGCTGGCGTAAATAAGCTGCGCACTGGCCGAGCGCCTGAGGATGACTTATCACTTTTTTTATTACAGACTTTTCGACCCCAGGTAACGAGATAAGGCAATGGCGAACACGCAAAAAATATTCGCCAACGATATGCAAATTATGCCGCAAGAGCAGATCATAATTCTGATGGATGCTTCCAGCCAGAGAGTTTTCAATCGGAATCAAACCTTGCTGGCATTGCCCAGAGCTGACTGCCGCAAAAACCAGATCAAACGACTCACACGGCACAGTATCCACCTGCCCAAAATATCCAAATAGAGCTTGCTCGCTATATGCACCCGGCTCGCCTTGAAAAGCGATTTTCATAGCTCTCTCCTCATTGCCGCTCGGCCCACTCTACGATTTTTCTAAATCCCATTTCGACATCTTCATCAGAGGCCGCGGTCGTCATACGAACAAACCCTTCGCCCTGTTGGCCGAAGGCAGCCCCGGGCACCAATCCCACACCCGCATCGGTCAACAACCTTTCACAGATTTCCAGTGAAGGCATCTGGATATTTCTCATATCCAGGAAAAAATAAAACGCGCCCATGGGAGCCGTTGCCAATACCTTTTCAGACTCTAATTCTCTTGAGATGCGCAGCACCAGGTTGCGCCGGCGAGTATAACCAGTTCGCATCCACGTGGCGGCTTGCTGAACTGCAGGATCGCTAAGCGCAAATGCGGCAGCAGTCTGAATAAATGGAGCAACACATGTAATCGAATTTTGGCTTGCCTTTAGCGCATTCGCAATGACAGCTTCGGGCGCTGCCAGATAACCAACCCGCCAACCGGTCATTGAGTAAGTTTTTGACAGGCTGTGAACAAGCAGTGTTCGTTCTTTTGCACCAGACGGCGCAGCCGCACAGGTAGGATGCTCTTCAAAGTATAAATTTTCATAAACCTCATCACTCACCACCCACAAATGATGCGCAGCTGCAAAATCCTGCAATTTTTCAAGGTATTCGCGGGCTGGATAAACGCCAGTGGGATTGGACGGGTAATTGATGACCAACGCGCGAGTATGTTTCGTTAATGCGTTTTCCCAGTCAGCAAAGCGCGGTAAAAATCCATATTCAGCGGGGGCTGGCACATGAATAGCGTTGCCCCGCAGCATAGTGATCATATTTGCATGCGTGCCCCAGGTGGGATCTGGCACCAACACATCGTCACCAGGGTTAATGATCGATTGCATGGCTGTGTAGTATGCGTGAATGCCGCCGTGCGTAATCAGTAACTCAGTTGTAGGGTCATAAGAAACAGCATTATCCCGGGCAAGTTTTATAGCGGCAGCCTGACGAAGTTCCAGAAAACCCTGGCTGGGCCCATAATGGGTGAGACCAGCTTGCAGGGCGCGCATGCCCACATCCAGAATCGCCGGTGGTGTAGCAAAATCGGGATCACCCGTTTGTAAGCCGATAATTTTATGACCCTGCGCCTTTAACGCATTGACTCGATCGGCCATTGCCACTGTTGGTGATTGTCGAATTAATTCAAATTGTTGGTTTAATTTATTCATAAAAACTCCACATTAAATTCGGGCAATTATACCGCCTGACGTTTATAATAATACCCTTCGCCCAAACACAGGTGAAACATCCTTTTCAAACGAGAAAACAACCAGCAATGTACATATGCGTTCTATCAAGCCCACCAGACCCCTATGATATTCCTTATGATCCATCAGCATATTTTACTGAACATCGATGGGAGCACTTTACCCCTCACCCGATAATATTCGAGGATGAAATTGACGTGCTTATCAAAGAAGGTTTTGATGTATTTGTAAATTTATGCGACGGCACCCCGGATGATGAGTTATCCGGGATAGGCCTGGTACGACTGCTCGAAAACCGAGGGGTGGCTTTTACTGGCGCCGGGTCACGTTTTTTTGACCCCACCCGCCAGGAGATGAAACAGGCAGCCACAAGTGTTGGTATTCCAATTCCCGGCAGCTTTTTTATTTACCAACCCGAAGATCTGGAATGCTTTGATACCCGGATGCGCTTCCCGTTACTGGTTAAGCCGCCCAATGGCTACGCATCTGTAGGTCTTTCCCGCGATTCGCTCGTCAATGATATGCAGGCTATGAAAATCCAGGTAGATAATATGGTCGCACGCTTTGGCGGCGCATTAATAGAGGAATTTATCGTAGGGCGCGAATTTACAACCCTGGTTGCAGAAAACTCACTAGACTCTGACAACCCGGTCACATTTCAACCAGTGGAGTTCATATTTCCAGAAGGCGAAAGCTTTAAACATTATGATATGAAGTGGAAAGAATATGATCTGATGTCTGTTTACCCTGTAAATGATAAGCATATCGAAGAACAGCTCAGAGAATTAACCAGATGCCAATTTCTGGCGATGAGCGGTAATGGCTATGCTCGTTGTGATTTTAGAATGAACGAAAATGGCGAAATTTTTCTTCTCGAAATCAACCCTAATTGTGGAATTTTCTACCCGCCGCATGAACCAGGGTCAGCCGATTTTATATTACTAAACGATCCACTTGGGCATAAAGGATTCCTGGAGCTTATCCTTAAAAGTGCAATGAAGAAAAAGACCCGGCTCGATCAGTTAAGGTGATTGTCACCTTAATTGAATTAAAATTCCTAAGCCAGACCGATTTTCGCCATCTGCCCGGTTTTTGTACTAAAATAAATAGTCGGTAGATTGTAAGGTTGCTGTTATGCCTTGCAGACTCACCCATCCATTAGAATCACCGCATGGAGGAAAATTAACCATGTTCAACGAAGAAAATCGCGGCGTTATTCTTTACGTCGAAGACAACCCGGATAATCGTATGCTCATCCGCCGCATATTAGGTTCAGAGGGCTATACGGTGCATGAAGCAGCCAACGCAACCAAAACTTTTGAAGTTCTACAAACTTTGCAACCCGATTTGATATTAATGGATATCAATATGCCGGAAATGGACGGATATACTTTAACTGCAAAAATCCGATCACTACCGAATATGGGCACTGTTCCGATCGTGGCTCTCACCGCAAACGTAATGAAGGG
>JBBRWF010000291.1:0-6215 GCA_038249405.1 Anaerolineales bacterium | reverse complement strand
TTCGATATCAAAACCGGGATAAAAATCCATAGTTAAAATTTTTATTAATGAAAACCTGCAACGTAGTTGCAAAATCTTTGTAGAAAGAACTTGAAAAGACAGATCCACAACGGCAGCGGCCAGCTTCTGAGCCTCGGTTAAGGGGATGCGTGGGCCGTCGCTCATACTCTTTCCCATCCTGAATGCCCCATCACCCGCGCCCACTTCGCCCCTGTCCGTACTGAGTTCGCAGTGCAGCGCTTTGTCACATGGATATCGCCGCACTTGTCACACACTGGCGCGAGGCGCATTACCGGCAACCCCAACGCGGCGCGAATGATCTTATCCTGGGGTTCATAATCGCTTTTAGCAATCCGAAACACGACCGCCCCACTCACGCCGAATACCTCGCCTACCTTGCGCCAACTTTTGTGTTTTGCCTTCAGGCGCGTTATTTTGTCCCTGAGCATACTGATTTCCATTTTTATGCCCTACTCCCTTCTAATGCCCCGTTACAAGTCGTAACAAGGCATCGCTATAATTCTCTGTGGTGGTTGTGCTAATCATTTTGTAACCCCTCCCCCATATTTCGCGATTTTCGCTCATATGGGCATATCTTTATATTTCAGATTGATTTGTAATTTCGGTGGGGGAGAAGGGCTGTATTCCCCGTTCAAAGACGTCTTTCAAAATATCTCTCCCTTTATCGTTCAAAGTGAGTGTCTTCCCAGGGTCGCCACTGGCCAACCCCTGTGCCCTAAGCCACAGACACAGGCTCAAATAGCCCTCCTGGGTGAATGGTTTGCCAAACCCAATCCACTCCGAATAGGTGGTACGCTTGCCCTGCGCCAGGCCTTGCGCGTATTCGTGCAGCAAAGCCGGTTCGATGGGCAATCCTCGTATAAGGTGGATAGTTGACGCGTTTTCACAGCGCGTCATGTAGATTTCGGCCTGCGGTTCTTCCGCTACTGCGTCCTCAACCAAACCCGTTTCGATTGGCTGGTAGGTCATCACAATAATTCTTTGCCACATCGCGCGCTCCCACACCCAGGCGACAATGCCAAGCCCAGCTGCCCAGACCAGCGTAGCCGGCCAGGGATTTACCGCGCCATCGACCCAGCCAATGCCCAAGCCGAACAACCCGCCGAGCAGGCCGGCCGCCAGGGCTGCGCGGATGGGCTCCCAAAATGCGCATGCGTGCGGGTGATAGGTGATCATGCCAACCACTCCGGCGGGTAATCACTCGGCCCGATGCTGACCGGCTGATAGGAGTAGCCGCTTCCGACGACCTCGCCGAAGGCGTCCACGCCGACCACAAAATAAATGTAAATACCGTGGGATTGCTGGCCTAAACTGTGGCTGTACTGGTACTGCGCCCAGCCAATGCCCGGATCGTCCGTCAGGCTGGCCAGCTCGCTGGCGCTCAGCCGCCTGGCGTGTCGCTCCGCATAAGCGCGGGCGACGCCCATTGGATCAGCAACGCGCCCGGACGTGCGGTAAGTGGGGGAGTGGTTGCTCTTATCCTTGACATCGACCAGCAGTACCAGACCGATGAACGCCGCGACGATCCCGCCCGCCGCCAGCGTCCAGGATATCCCGGCCATATTCTCAGGGATGTTGGCCTCTCCGTAAAATGGGCTGGCCATCAGCGCCACGCCGAAGAGTAACAGCCCCGCGCCGATTGCCTTGCCAATGATATTGGTGCACCCACGCCCGCCCGCGCCATCGTAGGGATGGGCGCTCATATCATCTCTCCCGTTTTGTCTCTCGGCTCATCCGCCGCGCGGTAATGCCCGTTTTGCCCAATGGGTGCCATCCCCCGCATCGCATCCGCGCACCCAGGGCACATGCGATAACCCTTGTTCCAGTTTTTGATTGAGATAGTCCACCCGCAACGAGAGCAAACCCGGCCCTCGCTGATCGCCCGCGCGGCCATGCGGCCGCACTCGATATCGTAATTGCAGTACAGCACAAACCACCGATACGGACCTTTTCCGAATCCACCCGCGTTATGGCGCTCAGGGGCTAAGTTCGGGGCGTACCATCGAAAGAGCGAGTGCTTATCTTCTAGCGCTGGGCAACCTGGTTTGTGCTTGTGTACCAATCTTGTTTTGATCACGGCTTCACCTCCGTGGGTGGCTCGACTACATCACGCAACTGGCGATATTCCTCTTCAAAACCATCCAGGCCAAAGGCAGCATATTCACGTGCGATCTTAAGTCCACCTTCGCACGCCTCGCGCAGCCGCACAATCTCACCACGCAGGGCGTCCTCGATGGGGCGAGATTGCCATATTTCTATTTCGTATAATGCCCCATCACATTTTGGGTTGGTGCAAATCGCCATTGGCCTAGTGGTCAGTTCAGAATAATATTGTCCTGGTGCCCCGCAAAACGGACAGGGTTTCAACTGTTCGATATTTTCGATAGGTTCGCTCATCTCAACCTCTCCACCATCTGCGGCGTCACTGCCCAATGCCATTCCGCATCAATCACATCATCACCAGCGGGTAAGCCCGGCGCATCCTGAGCGGAGCGAGAGGGCAGGGTCAGCGGCTGAAGCGGGCAGGGACGCTGCGCGGCAGTCAGTTCGTATTGCGCCGCTTCCACCAGGTTGGCGTATCTCGGCCGGACCTTCTCGATTGTCAATCCGTCCGTGATGTCGGCGTAATGCGCTGCCCAACCCGACAAACCCGTAACGCAGTTTTCCCGGCTCGGCGTGCAGACCGGCATACTGCTGCGCTGCTGAAAACCGTACGTATGGATGCCGCTCAATTGAACGCCTCCTCGCGGGTAATGTGGTCCGGTTCCGATTCCGGTTCGGGGTCTGGCTTTGCCGCAGCTTTGCCCAGACCGAACAACATGATCAATAAAGGGGCGATCCACCAGCCGGGCATATCCTCGCCTATTGTTTGGCGGTAAAGTTCCAACTGACGTGTTAGTTTTGTGATTTTATTTGCGTTAAATTCAACCAAACCGCTCAGCCGCACAACCTCAGCAGTCAACTCACGGTTTGCGGCTTTCAACTGCCCGATCAACAAATCGTTCGCATCCAGTTCGTTTGCCAGTTCTGTGACGGATGCAGCCAGTTCCAAGACCTGGGCCCACGTCACGGCTTTGTTGACCTCGGGGATTTGCGCCATTTTTCGTAGTTGGTTGGTGTTGATCATGCGTCCACTCCTGCGCGTTTGCGCGACTGCGTGCTGGATGTAAAGGACTTGACTTCGACTGTGTAGGCTGCCCCGCGGGTCTGGGTTGCTTTGTTGAGCGCATCTTCCATATTCTGGAAAGCGAAAGTTAGCTGGTTGGCCTTCGCTTGTTCGATAGCTGTGTCGGTGCGCTGGATGTCGATGGTGTACGATCCGTGGCGCGCAATGACGGTGTGAAACTCTTCGATGTCATGGGGGCGGATGTAGTATTTTGTCTCATCGCCGTCGTCATCTACGCCGCAGTGGGTTAGCTGATGGTCGATGAGCGCATCGCGCCAGGCCTGTTGTTTTGACATCCAGTCAGGGTATGAAACCCAGATGATGAAATCGGCATCTTCGAGGAGCAGGCGCATCTGCGCAGCGACCTTTTGTGTTTTGGCGTAGGCAATCTTTCCGCCGGACAGGGCCGGTTCGGAACGAAACATAAAGACTATGCGCACGTCTGACAGGTCGGGGTGAATCTGGCTGATCAGGCGTTGAGCAGTGGCGAGAACATCGTCATTGGCTTTTTTCCAGGTTGCGGGCATTAGAGTTTTCCTTCCAGATAATCAATCAGCATTTTCGCCGCGGCTTCCCAGCCATAGAGCACGGCTACGCGGTAACCCTGTGCTCTCAGGGCTTCAATCCATTTGTTCTGTTGGGGCGATGTGGTGTTTTTGCCGTATTTGAGTTCGATGTACAGGCCATGAAAAGGACCACGGGCCACGGGCATGCAGATATCCGGGACTCCGGCTTGCAGTCCTTCGGCCTTGAGTTTGGCAGCTTCTGGGGAGAAGCGTTTGCCGTTGGCGCGGGCGTGATGCGTGAGGCCGGCGCCGTTGGGGATGGCAAACAATAAGTCGAGCTCAGGAAATTGCGCGGTGTTGTATTTGGCCCATTGAAATAGGGCGGCCTGTTCGTTGTGCTCTGACATTAATTGTTCCTCTCTGTGATGTTCTCAATCAGGGGGGACGACTTCGGCCAGTCTTCCCACGGCAGGCGCGTTGCCTTGTGCGGGTGCGCGCTCAGTTTGTGGTCAAGCAGCCGTTTGGATATGACCCGGCGCAAGCCGAAACTTATGCAGTGGTCGATTGCGCGTTGGAGTTGGTCGCAGGTTGGGCAGGTGGGCATGGTTATTTCCTCAGGCTGGTGTATGGATCTTTGGCGGCGGCAGGTTTGTCGATAAAGGCGGGGAAGCCCTTGCACTTGATCAGCTGCACGACCTGTTTGTTATCGCCTTCGCGGTTCTTCTCCCACTTGAGGTTAACCAGCTGGTCGTTGTCTTTATCCGTGGTCATAATGACGATCTGGTCGGCGTCGTGCAGCTTGCGAGCTGAGCCGGACAAACCCGCCTTACCGGACTGCTGGCCACTGATGCCGGCTTTGTTCATGTCGTCAATTACGATGCCCGCCAGGCTCAGATCCTTGAACATGGCGTGAACACGGCCACTGACAATCTTGGAGCGGTCGATATCATCCAGCCGGCCGATTTCGTCCTCGAGCAGCCCTTCATAGTCGATTTCACCGACCTGGACTCCCGCGCGGTCCTTGAGGCGCAGCAGGTCGACGCGGATGTCGAGCGTGGTCATGTGGGAGGCGTCGCTGATGTAGATCGGCAAGCCCGCCATCTGATCAAAGACCGCGCCGATTGTGTCAAACTCATCCGCGGTCATGCGGCCTGAGCGGATCGCATCGGTGCGAATGTTGGAAAGACTGGACAGACCGCGGCGGGCCAGGCTGATGCCGCTCATTTCGGGAGAGTAGACGGCGCACGCAATTCCAGACCTGGCAATGTTGAGGATGATCTGAAAGGCCAGGACGGATTTACCGACGCCAGGCTCGCCGCTGAGTTTTACGGTTTCCCCCAGTTGCAGCCCTTTGGTCAGACCGTCGATATCGCGGAACCCGGTAGCAAGACCGTAGATTTCCTGGGGGTTATGCTGCGCTGCCTCGATCTGGTCCCAGACCAAGCTGAGGAAATCGCTGATGGGCTTAGCGCCTTTGTCGATCACGACTGTTTTGGAGAGGCTCTCCATGATCGCGGATATGGCGGTCTGTAGATCGGCTGTTTCGTCATAGGCCTTTGAGGCGAGCACAGAGCAGTCCTGGAGAACACGCCGACGAATGGCACGGTCTGTGACGACGCTGGCATAGGAGGGGGCGTTGTAGGGGCTGGAACATTCCGCGATGGCTTGAAGCAGGGCTGGCGCGCCGCCGACCGCTTCCAGCTTCTTACGGGCGGTCAGTTCTTCCTGGACGGTGATGAAATCGATCCCTGAGCCTTTGACCTTAAGCCCCTGAATGGCTGCCCAGATCCAACGGTGTTTTTCAGCGTAGAAATCAATGGGATCGAAGGCGAGGCGGTCGAGGGTCTCGGGGTCAATGAGGACTGCGCCGATGAGGGCAAGTTCTGAACTAATGGATTGGGGGGGTAGGAGTTGATTACTCATTACGAAATCCTGATCATTTGGCCAGTGGCGACGTCTCGGTAGAGTTCGCCGCGGGGGGCTGCTGCGGTTTGAAGGCGCTTTTGCATGGCAGTGCGGGTGGGGCCAATGAGCGAGGAAACGTAGCGGACAGGCTTGCCGCCATTATTCCCCGCCTTCCAGTTGAGGCCGTTTTGTAAGTCTTCTACCGTTGCGCCCATTTTCTCTATTTCCAAAATAGAATCGGCATCGGCTTTGGTTGTCGGGTTGATGCCATTACGCCGGAGGGTTTGCAGGAGCAAATCGAAAAGTTGGGGCGCGCGCGTCTCTGTCTCTGTCTCTGTCTCTGTCTCTGTCTCTGTCTCTGTCTCTGTCTCTGTCTCGCTCACATTTTCCAGATAGGGTATCTGGGTTTTCGGATAGGGTATTTTTTCAAATTCAAAGTACGCACGTTTTATAGGGCAGTCCTTGATAGCGGCGAGGTCTTTTTCGATGCGTACTCTAACTTTTGGATTATCGCTGCCGTCATTGTATTTTTTCAGGTTGACAACCCAGACAATTCCGTTTTCGTAATGAACCTTACCGGCAGCTGAAAAGGTATTTAAGATTGCGGATACCCTATC
>JBBRWF010000290.1:0-6257 GCA_038249405.1 Anaerolineales bacterium | reverse complement strand
GGTCCGGCTGCACGCAGCAGCCCTGAACCGGCTGGATATCTGGGTTCGAAATGGATGGCCGGGAATAAAACTGGAATACCCGCACATTCCTGGCGCAGACGGGGCTGGCGAGATCGCAGCTCTAGGCGCAGGAGTCGATGGTTGGCAAGTGGGCGACCCAGTTGTAATTAATGCCAACATAGGCTGTGGAAAGTGTGAAATGTGCCTGGAGGGCAAAGATAACCTGTGCAGGCAATGGAAGCTGCTGGGCGAAACCATTCACGGCACTTATTGTGAATACCTGTGCGTGCCGCATAGACAATTATTCAAATTACCAGATGGATTTCATTATCGTATTGCCGCCGCATCAAGTCTGGTCTTTCTAACAGCCTGGCATTCACTGATCACACGTGGTGGTCTAAAAGCAGGTGAAAAAGTACTGATCGTAGGTGCAAGCGGCGGAGTAAACACTGCCAGCATTGTGATTGCCAAACATATCGGCGCACAAGTCATTGTTGTCGGAACCGGGGCTGAAAAACTGGACCTGGCTCATTCGCTTGGCGCAGATTTTCTGATCGACCGCAACACAGACCCGGAATGGCACAAAGCAGTTTACAATGTTACAAATAAACTGGGTGTCGATGTGGTGGTTGATAATGTTGGCACCACCTTCCCGTTATCCTTTCGGGCCGCGCGAAAAGGTGGCCGCATTCTAACCGTTGGCAACACTGGTGGTCCAAAGTTTGAATTTGACAACCGCTTTGTTTTCAGCAAGCACCTCAGCCTGATTGGTTCTACAATGGGTACATTGAATGATTTCTCAACCGTGATGAAGTTGGTAACTAATGGGAAATTACAAGTGGCGCTTGATCGAACCTATGCGCTTAAGCATGCCCAGGCGGCCCAAGAACGGCTGGAAAGCGGTGCACAGCTGGGAAAAATTACTCTGGAGATTTAGTTTGAGATTTTTGAAACAATTCCATTGGTTCGAAATTGCGCTCATCGCGGTTGTGATGGGCGTGCATATCTATGGGAGCTTATCTGCGCCGCATAATTTTTCCACACAGTGGTTCACACGCGACGATGCCTACTATTATTTTAAGGTTGCACAAAACATCAGCGAAGGCAAAGGCTCCAGTTTTGACGGCATCAATTTGACGAATGGCTACCACCCCTTGTGGATGCTGATCTGTATACCGATCTTCAGCCTGGCACGCTTTGACCTGGTCCTCCCGCTTCGAATCTTAATCGTGGTCATGGCAGGGTTGAGCGCTGCAACCAGTATATTACTCTTCAGGTACCTGAAAAAATATACCGGAGAAGCTGTCGCTATGCTGGCGGCCTCTTTCTGGGCATTTAACCTGGACGTTCATGCCATTATTACCCAGCAAGGGATGGAAACCGGCATAGTGGCGCTCTCCGTAGTAGTTTTTCTAACAGTTATCCAAAAATCACAGGGGAAAAAGCAGCTTGAACAACGTGATTTAATGCAACTCGGGCTGGCCGCCATATTTGTATTATTTAGCCGGTTGGATGGTATATTTCTAATCTTCTTTGCTGGTTTATGGATCATTTTTCGCCGCAACCCAATGCGTTACTTGTTGTCCTTTGATTTGTTAATGACGTTCTTCATCATTGTGGGGGCGTTTATCCAACGAGCCGGACTTAAAATTTATCTACATGGTTTTGACAGTTCAGCAATCCTGATTTCGTCAATCGTATTTGCCATTCAAACCATAATCTTCTATTTTGCAGGTTTGTATACCCATCCAAAAACCCTGCCACCGTTGCGAATTTTACTGATAAGCGTGTTTGGGGTTACCTTGAGCGCGTTTTTATCCACGCTTGGAATAATGGTGTTATCAACATTAAACCTGACAAATATGCCGCGCGCTGTTCCGGCACTATACTGGATAGGAATGCTGTTAATCACACTCACCAGCCGATTTGGCTTGCGGGTGCTGTCACCATGGCCGGTGATATTATCCAAAGAAACCAGGCCCATTATGGGTCTTCTGGCTGGTAAAAACCAGATATTATTAGCCTTGGAACCACTAAAGTAATGGCTGATTGCAGGGACGCTGTATTTTGGGACTATTGGATCTGCATTAATGGTTTACATGCTGGCCAACCAGTTCTTTTTTGGAACCATGTTGCCTGTCAGCGGACAAATCAAGAGATGGTGGGGATCAATTCCAGATGATGTTTATGGCGGTGGAGCCCAAACCACTCTGGATGTGTTTGGAGTTGACCCCAACCAAAGCCAGGCATGGGGGACATTCTTTAACCCGGTGTATACATACGCCGATCGCTTAACCAAAAGTGGTTGGACGTTTGATGGTTGGTATATGCTGATAGTTCTGGTTATTGCAGCCAGTTGGATAGGTCTGTTCCTTATTAATCGAAAAAAGAACCTGCGTCGCATCTCATTTATCGGCCTGATACCATTATTCATCAGCGCAGAATTCCATGCTTTCTTTTACGGCGCTTTGGCATATGCAGCCAAACATGAATGGTATTGGGTTTTACAAATGCTCTGCGTGGTGATAATGGGGGCTATGTGGCTAGCCATGCTTTTGGACCTCTTGCCACACATAAAATATGCCAGAGCAATTACAAATATCGCCGCAGCAGTTATGAGTATCTCTCTGGCATACAACTTTGCAGCATACCTCATTCAGCAAATGCCGCTTAATGACCGTCTTGCCGATCAACCTTATATGGATATACTCCCTATCCTGGAAAATAACACCGAACCAGGGTCATTAATCGGTATGACCGGTGGGGGTAATTCAGGATATTTCATCAAAAATCGCACCATTGTGAATATGGATGGATTAATTAATTCTTATGCTTATTTTGAAGAGCTCAAAGAAAACCAGGAGGGGAAATACCTGGCAAAAATAGGGCTGGATTACATCTTTGCAAACAAATATATTATTACAAACACAATGCCCTATCGTTATCAGTTCTCCACCGATGAACTTATCGCGGTACCTGACGTTCCATTGTATGGGCAAAAAGAATTAATGCGTTATATCCCAACCAAATGATAGACCTGGATGCGTAATGAGAGATAAAGTTAAGAAGCTGCCCCGGAAGGGTAAAGACATCATTCCACCCGCAAGCGTAACCATACCAGCCATCATCGTGTTATTTATGACAGCCTGGAATTTCATTCGCATTTATAGTGTGATAATAAACTGGCAAATACTGGTAGAATTTGGGGCATCCCCGAACTATATTTTAGCAACTGGAATAATCTGGGCATTGATAGGTCTGTGGCTCATAGTAGTTTTATGGCAGGAGAGACACTTTGCAGCCCGCGCTGGATCAGCCGTAACTGGATGTTTTTTCCTTTGGTACTGGGTCGATCGGCTAACTATACAACCATCGCCAGCACCCAATGTGCTATTCAGTATTATTTTCTCCACTTGCATCCTGGCTACGATAATCATTAGCCTGCACTTACCAGCTTTGAAATCCTTTTTCAACAAGGAGTGAGGATGAGCGATACTTCGCAATTTAATGGTTTGCGTGAGCGAAAAAGTAAATCACATCTGGGCGGTGGAATTGATCGTTTAGCAGCTCAGCACGAACGTGGAAAATTATCAGCCCGGGAACGCATTGATCTTTTATTAGACAAAGGCTCTTTCCGCGAAATCGATACATTTGTCATGCACCGCACTAATGACTTCGGTCTTGACAAACAACACTACCCCAGTGATAGTGTTGTCACAGGTTGGGGCACAATTGAAGGCCGGTTGATTTATGTATTTTCGCAGGATTTTACAGTTCTGGGCGGTTCGCTCGGGGAAGTTCACGCTGAGAAGATCGTCAAAGTAATGGATATGGCCATGAAAAACGGTGCTCCGATCATTGGCTTAAATGACTCGGGCGGGGCGCGCATCCAGGAGGGCGTGGTTTCACTGGCTGGCTACTCGGATATCTTCCTCCGCAACACACTTGCCAGCGGGGTTATTCCACAAATTTCTGCCATCATGGGACCCTGCGCGGGTGGTGCGGTGTATTCTCCAGCGTTGACAGATTTCATCTTTATGGTCCGCAACTCATCTTATATGTTTGTAACAGGCCCAGATGTGGTCAAATCGGTCACGCACGAGGATGTTTCTTTTGAAGATCTCGGCGGTGCCAGTGTGCATTCTGAAAAATCAGGGGTTTGCCAGGTGGCAGCAGACAGCGAAGCCGATACCCTATATTTGATCCGCAAATTGATGGGCTATCTGCCTCAAAACAACATGGAAGATTCGCTTTTCTCGAACAACGGCGATGACCCTCTGCGCGCTGATGAAGCATTGGACACAATTATCCCGGATGACCCAGGCAAACCCTACGACATGAAAGAAGTGCTATGCATGATCGTAGACAATGGGCAATTTTTTGAAATCCATGAAGGCTTCGCCATGAACGTGGTGGTAGGTTTCGCACGGCTGGGCGGGCATTCAGTGGGTATTGTAGCCAACCAACCTGCAGTTCTGGCGGGAGTGCTGGATATTGATGCAAGTGAAAAAGCAGCGCGCTTTGTCCGGTTTTGTGACTCGTTCAATATTCCCATCATCACATTTGAAGATGTGCCGGGCTTTCTGCCGGGCACCAACCAGGAACATCACGGGATCATCCGATCTGGCGCAAAACTGCTATATGCCTATTGTGAAGCTACTGTTCCCAAGCTTACGGTGATTACCCGCAAAGCATACGGTGGCGCTTACTGCGTGATGTCATCCAAGCATATCCGCGGAGACTTTAATGTTGCCTGGCCAACCGCAGAAATTGCTGTTATGGGCCCGGACGGAGCTGTAAACGTCATCTTTCGTAAAGAAATTGAAAAAGCCAGTGATCCGGTTGCGCGAAAAGCAGAGCTTGTGGCTGAATACCGTGCCAAATTTGCCAATCCGTATATCGCGGCAGAACGTGGTTATGTGGATGATGTGATTGAGCCGCGTGAAACCCGTGCACGATTGATCAATGCGCTGGAAATGCTTCAGAATAAACGAGATGCAAACCCGGCCAAGAAACACGGGAATATCCCGCTGTAAGCGAAGAACCCGAAAAACTTTATTTCCATTCCTGTCCGCTTTAATACCATATCCAGGACGGGCACATTAATCCGGAGAATATATGTTTAAAAAGGTATTGGTAGCCAATCGTGGTGAAATCGCTGTACGCATCATCCGTGCCTGCCGCGAGGTTGGTATTGAGACGGTTGCCGTATTCTCCGAAGCAGACCGGTTAGCCCTGCACGTGCGTTATGCTGACGAGGCTTATTTACTTGGCCCGGCGCCCTCACGCGAATCATATCTGCGCGGAGATAAAATTATTGAGATCGCGCGCAAGTCTGGAGCAGATGCTATTCACCCCGGTTACGGGTTCCTTGCCGAGCGGGATGATTTTGCAGAAGCCTGCGCGAATGCTGGACTGGTCTTTATTGGGCCCAAACCATCTTCCATCGCTGCAATGGGTGACAAAATGACGGCGAGGGAAACAGTCCGAAAAGCAGGCGTGCCTGTGGTTCCGGGTACTGAAGATATAGGCAACATGACGAATGAAGATTTACTGGCGATTGCCCCAAGAATTGGTTTCCCTCTGCTAATCAAAGCTACGGCTGGCGGCGGCGGCAAGGGCATGCGAGAAGTGACCAGCCTGGAAGAAATGCCCGCGTTGCTGGCTTCTGCCAGGCGTGAAGCAGAATCAGCCTTCGGGGATGGTAATGTCTACCTGGAAAAACTTATTGAAGGTGCGCGCCACATTGAATTTCAAATTCTGGCAGATGGACATGGAACAGTCTTACATTTGAACGAACGCGAATGTTCAATCCAGCGCCGACATCAAAAGTTGGTTGAAGAATCCCCTTCTCCCTTCATGGATGAAAATTTGCGCAGTCGAATGGGCGAAGTTGCTGTCAAATCTGCCCAGGCTGTTGATTACATCAATGCCGGCACAATTGAATTTTTGGTAGATAAAGATAAGAATTTCTACTTTCTGGAAATGAACACACGCCTGCAGGTTGAACATCCCATCACAGAGATGATCACCGGTATTGATATTGTGAAAGAACAAATTCGCATTGCGCGCGGAAGGCCCACACAATATAAACAGGAAGATATCAAGATCAATGGGGCCGCAATTGAATGTCGTATCAACGCAGAAGATCCTTATAATAATTTCATGCCATCCACAGGCGTAATCAGTCACAGCATCCTTCCAACTGGCCCGGGTGTGCGTATCGATACGGGTGTTTATCCCGGGTTTGAGATTTC
>JBBRWF010000289.1:0-6272 GCA_038249405.1 Anaerolineales bacterium | reverse complement strand
GTCACCATTTATTACCCGAATAACGATCTGGCAAACCTTATGGGTGATTTTAATTCTACAAGTCAACCATTTTATCAAAGCGCGACCCCGGAAAATAATAAACTACGTTTACCGGCATGGTCAGTTCCGTATCAAGACCCTAATAACAAGGGATTAATCATCACCAACAGCATTCCAGTTTACGATAAACAAGATAAATTCCTTGGAATTCTAGGCGCGGATATTCTTTTGTCAGGAATCGAAACCAGGATCGCAAATATTAAGGCTGGTGATTCTGGCTTTGCATTCTTAATTGACCGGGATGGTCAAATCCTCGCTCTACCCCCCCGGGCGTATGCTGATCTTGGTTTATCCGCAAATGATTTCATCATTGGGAAATCAATTCAACAATCAAATCTGGGGCAGGGGTCTGAGGCGCTGCAAGGTAATCTCAAGAATATGATCGCAGGTCAAGATGGTATCGCGATTGCACTGATTAATAACAAAGAATATTATTTTGCCTATGCACCTGTCACATCTTCCAGTTTTAGACTTGGAATCCTGGTACCTACTGCCGAACTTAATGCCGCATCAATCAATATCGACACTGAACTAAACAATCAAACCAGACAGACAAACAATATCATTCTTTTCCTGATAGGCACCATCCTTATCACCGCTGGTATTGCAGGTTGGTCGATAGGACGATTGCTGGCAAGCCCATTGAGTAATCTTACAATTGCTGCACAAAAAATTGCATCTGGTGATCTGGCTGTGAAAGCGAATGCCGACTCTAACGATGAAATTGGAATTCTGGGTAACGCATTCAATAATATGACCACAAAGCTAAGCGATTCAATTTCCAACCTTGAAACACGCGTTGCTGAAAGAACAAATGAGATCACTATTACAAATGAAAAATATCAAAAACAGGCTGCCCAATTAGTAACAATTGCAGAAATCGCTCGCGCATCCGCAAGTCTTAAGAAGTTGGATGAACTTTTACCCGAAATCACCCGCAATATCAGTACAGCTTTTGGGTTTTATCATGTCGGAATTTTTCTGGTGGATGTCAATCGTGAATACGCTGTGCTTAAGGCAGCCAATAGCCAAGGTGGGCAGAGAATGCTCGCAAGAAACCACCGGCTGAAGATTGGACAAGTCGGCATTGTTGGTTTCGTAACACAAACAGGCGAATCTCGTATTGCCCTGGATGTAGGTGATGACGCTTTCTTCTTCACCAATCCAGATTTACCAGAAACACATTCAGAATTAGCCCTGCCTTTGCGTGTTGGCGAGAAAATCATCGGCGCCCTTGATGTGCAAAGTCAGGAAATAGCAGCATTTACCAGTCAAGATATTGACAACCTGGGCCTGCTGGCCGACCAGATCAGCGTAGCCATAGAGAACGCCCGGCTGTTTGATGAGCTGCACATTTCTCTTCTAGAATCGCAAACAACATATTCGCAATCCGCCCTGGCAAGTTGGCGCGAAATCAATCGATTGAGTTCAACCTCCGGGTTCCGTTATTTTAATGGGGCTATCGAACCTCTCCGCAATGAAACGAAAAAGGTCGAAACAAATATTCAGGATGGGAGCCTCTCAATTCCCATTAATTTCCGCGGGCAACAACTCGGGGCGCTGAATATTCGTCAACCTGGTCGTACGCTGAGTTGGAGCGCAGCAGAAATTCGCCCTTACCAATCCATCGTCGAAAGACTTTCTTTTGCCCTGGAAAATGCACGACTGTATATTGATGCCCAAAAACGCGCCGCCAAAGAACAAATTATTGGCGAAATTGGGGCCAAAATCAGCGGTTCAATCAATCTGGACAATATTTTACAAATCGTAGTGGAAGAGCTGGGTCGTACCATCCCGGGTTCCGAAGTAAGTATTCAACTTGAAGAAGACAGCCTGAATCCAAACCTGGAAAGCGGGCAGACCTTATGAACAACAGTTTTAGAAACTATTTAACAAGTAGAGGTTGGCATGCGTAATTTGATTTACAAAATATTTTGGCCACCCAAATTTGACGATCAAGATAAATCACGTGCGGCCGCTTATTTAAATATACTTCTTTGGGTTAGCCTCCTCTTATTAACTGTATTAAGGGTATATTCTCATTTTTCTGATCCGCAAGCAGCTTCAGAAAATTTCTTTACAAATCCGATCTCAATATTAATTGGGATTATCGCTTTCCTTTTACTGGTTATTCGTTTTGGTTATGTGCGTGAAGCCAGCTTTTTCTTACTTATTGCAGCCTGGGCAGCACTGACTGTTCAAGCTCGTTCTTCTGGTGGAGTTTTTGATACAGCATTCCTTGGCAACTTTGTCATTATCATGCTGGCCGGTTTATTGTTAGGAAACACGTCCGCAGGCATCTTTGCGGCACTCGCAATAATCAGCGGCTGGGTTTTAGCATACCTGCAGGTAAACAACGCACTTTTGCCAAAAATCGATTTACCTTACAATATTGCCAGAGACGACACTATCATTATTATTTTAATATCATTGGTTTCTTATTTAACAACCAATGGGTTGCGCAATGCCTTGAAACACTCAAGCTCGAGCGCGGCAGAATTGCTAAAAAGCAACAACCAATTAAATGCTTTACATGCCGATTTGGAAAAATTGGTGGAAGAACGCACCTTTGAATCAAAAAAGAGATCTGACGAACTAGAAACCGTGTCTTTAATTAATGAACGGCGTGCAGCACAATTGCAAGCAGTTGCCCAGGTAGGGCATGCCATCACTTCGGTGCAATCGCTACAATCGCTCTTGCCTCGTGTCGCCGGGGTAATTGCCAAACAATTTATGCTTTACCATGTTGGCATTTTTCTTCTTGACGATGCCAGAGAGTATGCAATTCTAAGTGCATCCAACAGCCCGGGCGGCCAAAAAATGATTGATCGAGGTCACCGGTTGCTGGTTGGTACGGAAGGTATTGTTGGACATACCGCAAAAACCGGCCAACCGCATATTGCGGCAGATATCCATTCAGACCCTTCGTATTTCGCCAACCCCGATTTGCCGAATACCCAATCAGAAGCTTCCATTCCGCTAAAAATTGGGGATGAAATTATGGGTGTTTTAGATATTCAAAGCGAAAAACCATTTGCGTATGGCGAAACAGACATCGAACTATTAACCATTCTGGCAGATCAAGTAACAATTGCCATTCAAAACGCCCGGCGATTTCAAGAATTACAAATAGCAAACCATGAAACAGAAACCCTTTACCGCGAATCTGTCCGCACTAAGTGGTTCGACTATGCCAGTGAAAATGAGAATGCCGGCTATCTTTACTCGGGCACATCGATAAAACCCATCGAGCAAAGGCTGGATAACCCGAATATCCGCATGGCTATTCAAAACAAAACCATCAGTATTACCCAGGAAACCGCAGGCAGCAGGTTGGCTATCCCTATTCAATTACGCGGACAGGTGGTTGGGCTAATCAATGTAGAATTTCCAGGGAACAGAGAATGGAACCGGGACGAAATCGATATTAGCAAATCAATCGCAGAACGCGTTGCTCTGGCAATTGAAAATGCGCGTTTGTTTGAAGAAACCACCGATCGCGCAGAACGTGAGCGAACTGTGTCCCAAATTACATCGAAAATCCGTAGTACGAACGATCCCAACCAGATGATCGAAATCGCGCTGGAAGAACTAAAACAAGCTCTGCACGTTAAAGACGCTCGTATCGTACCTTTTGAACACCAACAGAGTCCGGATAAAGTTTAAAGAGGAATTATGCCCTATATAATTGCTATTTCAAATGAGAAGGGTGGCGTAGCAAAAACGACCACCACTTATTCGCTTGGTGCGGCTCTGTGCGAATTGGGCGGGAAGGTTTTGCTGGTTGATCTGGACCCGCAGGGAAACCTGACCTTAGCCAATGGTATAGAACCGGGCGAAACTCAATTTCACAGCGGAAAAATTCTTATGGACGGGCTGAGCGCCAAAGACGCCATCCAAAAGACCAACACACCAAACATGGATATCATTCCATCCAATCCACACATAGCAGATGCGGAACAATTCTTGCCTGTACGCTCGAACTATATGCAAAAACTAAGGTCAGCTCTACGGACGAATGAGATACTGTATGATTACATAATTCTTGACTGCCCACCATCAATGGGCGCGATCACCACCAATGCGCTAACTTCCGCAGATTTACTCATCATCCCCACCCAGGCGGAGTATTTTTCTGCTTATGCTTTACGAGATATGATGACTCTAATCCGGCGCATTCGGAAAGAATCCAACCCCGCATTAGCTTACCGAATTCTAATTACACTTTTAGACCAGAGAAATCGCACGCACCGCACAATTCGGGAACAATTACATCAGACTTTTGGTACAGGGTTGTTTGAAACAGTGATTGAAATCGATACAAGGTTACGCGAAAGCCCAATTATCGGTATCCCAATTACCAAGTACCGGCCAAATAGCCGCGGATCTCAACAATACCGCACAATGGCACAGGAGTTGATTGAATATGTCCAACAACAAAAAGATTCGCAGCAGGCTTGATCAATTATTTACTGATATTAAAGACAATGAAAAAGAACAGACAACGCCTTCCCCCAAAAAAGGGAGGCGCATTTTCATACCTGAACCTGCCAGTCCAACGGCACCTGTACTAGACCTTGTAGAAGACCGGCAATCAGAGACTGGCGCGGTAACCGGTTATAACGAACTTTCTGCGCCGATCCCGGAGACAAAACGTCAAATTACGCTTACTGATGTTAGCCCTAAACTTTCTGGCATGTTAATGACGATCCCTTTTCAGACCGGGGACGATTGGAACTTAATCCAACTGGAAAAAGAAGCGCACCAACACTGGAAAAAAGAAGATCAGCTTTTGGTTAAACAAATTGTTGACCAGCTTGGGCTGGCTTTGCAAAATGCACATTTATTCGGTGAAACCCAAAAATCAGCCGGGCAAATGGCTTCTGTGGCAGAAATTGCCACAAAAATCACATCAATCCTCGATCTTCAGCCATTGATCGAAACCGCTGTACAACTTACGCAGCGGCGTTTTTCGCTTTACCACGCGCATATATTTCTGTTTGACAGGGACCTGAACACCCTGAGAGTTAAAGCATGCGGCTGGGAAGAAAATGATATTCATCAAGGCGCACAAAGTAATATTGAAATAAAGTTAAATGCCCCTATTTCTATCGTAGCCAGAGCTGCGCGTGAAAGAAAGCCGGTCGTAGATAATGATGTGTTATCTGACCCTACCTGGCTTCCAAACCCCATGCTTCCCAATGTCCAATCAGAATTGGCAATTCCAGTGCTGGCTGGCGAACAGGTGCTTGGAGTGCTGAATGTACACTCAGATAAATTAAACTTCTTCTCACCAGCCGATGTGTCGATTATGACCACACTGGCAGCCCAAATTGGCTCGGCGATACAAAACGCCCGGTTATTTGATGAAACTCAAAAACACACCCGCGAGCTAGCGACTTTGAACGAAATTGTCCAAATTGTTTCTGAACAAATCGGGTTAAAACAGGTTCTGGATGCAGCCTACCAACAAATCAAAAAGCTTGTGCCCGTGGATGGGTTCATTGTGGCGCTGGTGGATGAAGAAAGCAACACCCTGACTTACCCCTTGCTGGTTGATGAAGGCATTTATTTTGATGAAAAACCCATTCCTCTGCAACCCGGCAGCTTTACCGCAGAATCCATTCTGACCGGGAAAATAATCCAATACTTCCTAACACCAGAACAGGCAGCTGCAGAAGAAGCAAAAATTGGCCTGATCGGAAACACTTCAACACCAACACGCTCAAGTCTATATTTTCCGCTTAAATCAGGCACAAAAGTAATTGGGTGCTTATCGGTACAGAGTTATGAATCCAATGCCTATAAAACGGAAGAAATAACCCTGCTTGAAAATATCACCAATCAACTTGCGGTTGGCATACGAAATGCGCAGCTATTAGAAACTACCCAAATCAATGAGGAAAACTTCCGCAATCTGATTGAAAATGCCCCGGAGGCGATTGTAGTAGTTGATGTTACCAGCGGGTTATTCATGGAATCCAATACAAATGCCTGTAAACTTTTTGGCCTTTCACCAGAAGAATTAATAAAAATCAGTCCGCTTGATGTGAGTCCTGATCGCAACCCTGTCCAAAACCATCTAAGTATAGGCGAGGTACTTCAGGATGCCATAAATGATAAATCACCGGTTTTTGAGTGGTCTGTAATAAACGCAAGCGGCCAGATTATTCCCTGTGAAATACACCTCTCACACCTGCCCAGCGAACGCC
>JBBRWF010000288.1:0-6276 GCA_038249405.1 Anaerolineales bacterium | reverse complement strand
GGTGTTCTGTTGTGATTGCGTCCAGATCACTGGCGGTGGGAAATTCTCCGCCCCAGTCATTTTGCTGCCAGCCGTGCCCCAAAACCCATTGACCGGGTGGCGTGCTGGCTGCGCGCGCTGCTATTCGTTTTAATGCTTCTGATTTTGTAGAAGTTTCAACATCCACTTTTTGCAAACTGAGAGCATAGGTCATCAGGTGCATGTGGGCATCTGTCAACCCGGGTAAAATTACCCGCCCGCCCATATCTTCCTTGCTTGCTCGCGAACCAAAAACCTCGAGAAGTTCATCGCCTCCAAGCGCAGCGATTTTGTCACGATCGATGACAAGCACGGTTGATTCAGGGCGCACCTGATCGAAGCTATAAATATGGGCATTGTAAAGAATTTTCATAGTCACCTGGTTACGGGGTGTATTTTTGGCCAGTCAGGCGGATCATTAAATCTTGAAATTCTTCTTCCGAGCCATAATGCAGGGTCATGGAGCCGCTGTTTTTATCCTTACCGATTTTTACTGAGACTTTCTGGCTTAAGTTGGTGCGGATAAAATCTTCTAATGACTTTTCTTGGGGAGACGGCCCTTCTTTGATAGCCGAAACGGGCTTCTCCCCCTTGAGTTTATTGACCAATTCTTCTGTTTGGCGGACTGTCAAAGAATGGAATAACACGGTTTGCAAAGCTGATTCCATTGCGCGTGGGTTGCTCAACCCCAATAGTGCCCGCGCATGCCCTTCTGTGATTTCGCCTTCGACCAGCGATTTTTGAATCAGCTCGGGAAGGTGGAGCAGACGCAGGGTATTTGTGACTGCCACGCGGCTTTTTCCCACTCTGGTTGCGATTTCTTCATGCGAAAGATGAAATTCATCCGATAACTGGCGATAGGCAAAGGCTTCTTCCAGAGGGTTCAAGTCAGCGCGCTGGATGTTTTCAATCAGCGCCAATTCGAGACGCTGCTGATCAGTGGTTTGCCTGACAATTACCGGAACTTCTTTTAACCCGGCACGCTGCGATGCCTGCCAGCGGCGCTCGCCTGCCACCAATGTGTAGCCAGACCCATTCTCGTTGCGGCTGACCAGCAAGGGCTGAATGATTCCGTGTTCGCGTATGGATTCAGTTAAATCGGCCAACGCTGATTCTTTAAAGTGAGAACGCGGTTGGCGCGGGTTGGGTGTGATTTGTTCGACGGGCACAGTTAAAAATCCGCCTGGAATAACTGGTGCATCACCACCCGTGGTTGCATCTGATTGAAAACTGGCGGGGATTAGTGCGTCCAATCCTTTGCCCAGGCCGGAATGTTTTGGCATGAGAACTCCTCTTTACAAGTTTGTTACCGGGTGGAAATTCATATTATTGCGGAATGAATTAAATCATTTTATTGTGGCAAAATAACGCCATCACCCGCCAGCAATTCTTTGGCCAGGGCCGAATAGGCCTGAGCGCCTGTTGAGTTTGGCGCGTAGGCAACAATGGGGAGGCCGTAAGATGGCGCTTCGGCCAGGCGAACGCTGCGCGGTACGATGGCATTGAACACCTGATTTGGAAAGTGTTTGCGGATTTCACCCACCACATCCGATGAGAGATGAGCGCGGCTTTCAAACATTGTCATCACCACGCCGCGTACTTTAAGCCCCGGAAATAAAGATTGGCGAATTCGCTGAAGCGTTTGCAGTAATTGGCTGATGCCTTCCAGCGCCAGGTATTCACACTGTACCGGGATGATAACACCATCTCTGGCAGCTACCAGACCGTTGATGGTGAGTAAACCCAATGAAGGCGGGCAATCAATCAAAATGTAATCAAAATGCCCGCTGAGCGGTTCAAGAATTTGTTTTAAACGTGTATCCCGCCCCTGTTCATTGACCAATTCAACTTCTGCGCCAGCCAGGGAAGGCGATGCTGGCAGAAGTGTAAGACCCAGTGTGGGGTTGGAAAGCAAACTGGCCTGGGCGGGCAAGTTGTTCAGCATTGATTCGTAAGTGCCTTTTGTAACTGAATACTTATCGACTCCAAGGCTGGATGTGGCATTTGCTTGCGGATCGAGATCCACAATGAGAACTTTTTGTCCAAGTTTTGCCAGGTAAGCGCCTAGATTTATGGTGGTGGTGGTTTTACCCACCCCGCCTTTTTGATTAACCAATGTATAAATGCGAGCCGTCAAGGAACTACCTCCATAATTCTTTTGCTATTACAACACTTCCAACAAACAGGAACGCGCTTCATCTGGTGTGGGTATTCCGGCAAAGCCAACCCGTGTAACTGAAATGGCAGCCATACGGTTGGCAAAACGGGCCGCTTCCCAGGGGTCACGCGTATTTAACAGACGCACAAAAAACGAGGCTGCAAAAATATCACCAGCGCCGGTTGGATCCACTTCACTCACATTTGGCGGGCGGAAACGACGGCTGTCGCCATGCCAGAACAACCTGGCTCCTTCTGCTGCTTCGGTTACTGCCAAAATGCGGGAAGAATGAGCGAGATGTTCAAGCATTTCTTCATCATTGGCGATGTCTTCCATGCTGAATACCCCGGCTCCCGCCTGTGACAGAGCTGAATCAGCAGCGGGCCAGGCGCATGGGCCTACCTTTCCATGCGCATCCCAGGTACGCAGCCAACCCTGGAGAGTGAGGCCGAGCAAGGTTGGCTTGAAATCGGGCGGCAGCAGGGGTTCAACTTCCTGGGCTACTGGAGCCAGGTGGATGATCTTTGCGCGGCGCCAGACTTCAGGAACAAGGGCAAAATCCACTTTTGGCGCAACATGGCGCAGGTACTGAACGCGCCCCGCAGATGTGTAGGTATTTTCAAAGGTGGTGCTATGTTCAGCAGTACCTGTTATAACCGGGATGCCTTCCAACAAATCGAGCGGAATCTCGCTGGCGCGAACTGTTACCACGCCCACCCGTAAGCCCAGAGACTGTGCTGTTAATGCAGCATAAAATGCCGAGCCGCCCAATACAGGGCCAGACGAAGTCAGGTCAACGGTTATGTGCCCAATGACCAGGTAATCGATGGGTTCCAGTGAAACCATGTGAAACATATATTAAATTATAACCCCAGAACTAAAAACAGCCCGGTGTTTTTGGCACCGGGCTGTGGGATTCATAAGAATCTACTTCTTTAAGACAATACCTACCTTGCGATTGGGCTCATCGCCCACGCTTTCGGTGGTTACTGTATCATGGTCGCGCAGCTCAAGATGCACAATGCGCCGTTCGGATGCCGACATGGGTTCGAGCAGCTGGCGCTTGCCGGTACGCATTGCCTGCTCTGCCATGCGGCGGGCAAGCTGGCGCAGTTGGCGCTCACGACGCGAGCGATAACCTTCCACATCCACAATTACCTGCACCCAGTGGTTTGCTTCTTTGCTCACGATCAGGGCAAGAATATATTGCAATGCGTTCAAGATTTCAGCCCGGCGGCCAATTAATATGCTCAAATCTTCACCAAATATATCAATAAAGACTGGCACTTCTCCATCGGAGTCCGCATCACCATATTTCGCAGTAACCCGCGCGGCAATCTTCATTTTCGAAAGCAAGTCGCTGGTGGTTTTAATGGTAAATTCCAGCAAGGCATCGCTCTGAGGCGCGGCAGATGATGCAGGTGCGGCATCTGATTTTGTTTCAGGAGCCGCGAAAGTGGTAAGGTTGTCTTCAACCGCTTTGATGGTCAGACGTACGCGCACCTGGCGGCTGCCAAGGCCAAGGAAGCCTTTGGAGCCTTCATCCAGAATATCCACATTGACCATGTCGCGCGGCACACCCAGTTGTTCTAAGCCGCGCGCGATGGCTTCATCGACAGAAGGAGCGATCACTTCCAAATTAGTCCGTTCCATTTCACCTCTTTACGAGCGTTTGCCCGATTTGGTTTTGGGATCCGGCTTGGCTGCCGAACCAAACTTAAACAGGTTGTTCCAATTGACTTTCCCCAGGGCTGCGTACTGTGCAATACCCAAAAGGTTGCTGGTAATAAAGTAGACTGCCAGACCAGATGCAAAGTTGAGCGCAAAGTAGAAAAGGAGCACAGGCATATACAAACCCATCATCTTGTTCATTTGAGCAGATTGATCGTTGGGGCTGGCAGAGGGCTGAATGGTCAGCTTGGTTTGCACATAGGTGGTAAGGCCCACGATGATCGCCAGAATAGGGATTGCAAATGGCAGGAAGGACAGTTTGACGCCTTCGGGTTGGCCCAGGTTCATCCATAAAAACTGGCTGTGGATGGGAATGAGCGATGAGAGACTGGCAGCGGGGGTGATATTTTCCAGACCGGGGTAAATGCCGCGTACCAGCGAGAGCAATTGCAAAGGCGTGGCACCGATGGCGCGTACAATACTCTGGTAGAAACCAATCAGGATGGGAAATTGGATGAGTGTGGGAAGACAGGAGCTGAATGGGCTGACGCCGCGTTCACTGTAAATTCTCATCTGCTCAGAGGCTAATTTCTCTTTATCGCCCTTGTATTTTTCCTGGATTTTAATCCACTCATCCGATGCCATTAATTCCTGCATGGCTGTGCTGGATTTGATCTGTTGCGCCATGATGGGGTGCGTGAGCAGGCGAATTAGAATGGTAAAGAGGATGATGGAAAGACCAAAATTGCCCACAAAAGCGTATATCAGTAACAGGGCATTGGTAAATGGATTGACGATCAATAAGTCGAAAATGTTACCCATATTCACTTTTCCTATTTCGCAATAAAGGTCCACTTCTGGGCGCCGTTCATATCATAGGCAGCCAGAAGGAATTTGGCGTTCATTGGAGCGATCAGGATCACATCCCCGGCCAAAAAAGGCGGGGTATAAAGCTTGGCGTTTTCAATGGTGGCTTGCCATTTGGGTGTGCCGTTTTGATCGAGAGACTGAATGCGTCCGGTTTCGGTGGTGTAGATTACCTGGTCTTTGGCGATCAAAGGTCCTGCGACAATCGAGCCTTCTTCATCCTTCGACCAGGCAATTTGTCCGGTGGATGCATTGAGAGCATAGAATTTGCCCGCATTGGCTTTGACAGTGCCCACATAAACATTGGTGCCGTCAGTGGCAGGGGTACCCCAGATGCCGCCATCCAGCAATTTTACCCATTTCTGCTTGCCATCTGCGGCGTTAATCGCGTATAGGTTTCCAGAAAGCGTGCCCACAAACAGGGTGCCGTCCAGATAGGATGGCGCCCCAATAATACCGTTATCGAGCTTGATGCTCCAAACCTTCTTGCCATCCGGCCCGAGTGCATATACATCGTGGTCAAGGGTTGCCAGGTAAATCAACAGGCCGTCAGTAATGGGGCTGGTCCAGAGGCTGTGATCTGAAGCGGCGAATTCCCATTTTTTTTCGCCTTTCATACCAAAAGCATAGAGTTTGCCATCGCCGCCCGGGGCATAGACTGTGTCATTCAAGACGACAGCGCCCGCCAGCCAGGGGCTTTTTAGCCCGGGGAATTTCCACTTTTCGGTGCCGGTGGCAGGATCAATGCTGTAAAGGGTATGGTCACCCTGCGCGGCACTGCCAACCACCAATTGCCCATCGACAGTCAGGGCAGGGGCGGCATAAAACGATTTGGTGCCTTCTGCTTTAAGGGGAAAGCGGGCCGGTACAGGGCCATCAGCAGTCTGCATGGTAACTTCTGAGCCATCGCTCACCAATATCTTGTAGATATATTGGCCGTCTGCAAGATAAACGTTTGTACCATCAGAGGCCAGCCCGGGCCAGTTGCTGGCAGGGGCTGCTCCGCAGGCAGTTAAGAGCACGGCCAGCGAAGCGACAAGCACAAAGAAAAAGACGCGGTTGAACTTCATCAAATCTCCTGGTATGCCATTGCGCTTATTGAGCGCGTGATACACCCTTGGCAGGCATTAGTTAAGGGACGGGGTCAACTCCACCCGGGTTGAACGGATTACAGCGCAGAACACGCCAGACCGCCATGATGGAACCTTTAATCGCTCCATATTTATAGATTGCCTGATATCCATAATGCGAGCAAGATGGATAAAACCTGCAGGTATTCGGCGGCATGGTTTTTGATAGCGTCATCTGGTACAAGCGGATTAAAGCCAATAACGGCAGGCGCGGCCAATTAAAGATTGAGCGGGGCAAATCGCGCAAGCTGGGTTCGTTTGGATATTCATGTGGCAGGTAGTGATCGGCGCACATATTGCTTTATACATCCTGCGCAGCAATCAAGCCAGCCCGCTGCATAAGCCCGGCAAGCGCAGATTGGACATCCTGAAAAGCGGCGGAGACCAGGGGCGCCCGGGCAATCAGAACCAGTTCCCAACCTGAAACAAGCC
>JBBRWF010000287.1:0-6300 GCA_038249405.1 Anaerolineales bacterium | reverse complement strand
GTTGTGGATCTGCTCCGCCCGCACTGTGACCGTATCGAATTAGCCGGAAGCGTTCGCCGCCAAAAGGTCGATGTGGGCGATATCGAAATATGGTACAATTAAATTACCAGACCGTACGTTTTAGGGGCGTTTTGTTTTTATAACAAGCTGCCGCGCAATAATTCAATAACTTTCGTTGTTGGCAAAGCGCCCCTTTTCATGTGGATTCGTCCCGTCGTGCGGTCTGGTAAACTCGCGGCAAACATGGAAAGGGGCTTTTTGTTATGGATACCAAAATGTGTTCGCGCTGTGGTGAAATAAAACCAATCTCTGAATATACAAAAAGTAAATCGCGTAAAGATGGTTTATGTAGCATTTGCAAGATTTGTGATAGAGAAAGGGGTAGACAGTATTATCTTGGCCACCTAGAGAGAGAAAGAAAGAAACGTAAAGCTTACAGCGAATCGCACAAGGAAATCAATAACCAACGCGGTAAAGCATGGTACATAAACAACAGAGAAAAAAGGATTGAACAAATCAAAGCCTATAAGGAATCTCGTCTGGATTGGTACAGGGATTATATAAAGAGATGGTACGTTGAACACCCAGATAAGCGAAAACAGTATATTGCAAGATATATGCGATCCCACCCAGAGATAATCAAGGCTAGAAACGCCAAGCGAAAACTGTTGATGAGAATGCAGCGCGTCGGCAAGGTGGATTACGATGCGATTTTAGAGAGAGACGGATTAATGTGTCATATTTGCGGACAGGTTATTGACCGCTCCCAGCTACAGTTTGACCACATAATCCCATTGTCGAAAGGCGGGGCTCATTCGATGGAAAATATATCTGTTGCCCATGCGCGATGTAATAACCAAAAGGGAGACAAGATATTACCTCCCGCGGTTGACCTCTTCAACGCCATCAACCTGGAATGGATCGAACCAAACCAAAGATAGCCATGCTATAATCTGATCCAGAAACCCCCGACGCCCCCCTCGTTGGGGGTTTCTTATCCCCCCATACGAGGAACGCCATGCCCAATAACCACACCGGCCCTAAAAACGCACAACACCAAATCATTGACGACCTGACCGCAGCAGTCAGCCTGCTTGAAAAATCTACCGATGCCCTGATCGCCATCCAGGAACACCCACTTGCGGATAAAGTTAGCCAGGCTGAAGAGACTCTGCGCGATCTCTTGATTGAAGTTTGGGGAAAGTTGGACCCGGACGATTTCAGGAAGCAAACAACAGAAACTGAATAACCTGCCCCGCTCCCAACCAGAGCGGGTTTTTATTTAACTTGCGCCGATGTCCAGCCCATAGCCCATATCCAGCCCCGCGCCGATCGCGGGGGAGGTGGGCTGTAAGTGGAAGTCGGGAAGGGTCGTACTGACAAATTGTGGATCTGCTATCGTATTTCCAGGCAGCCGAGAAAGCTCAACACACGCAGGAAAAGCCTGACTGCACGCTGTTGGCCCATACACCATATTGTGGTTACAGGTAATCTCCGCGAGTACCGTTTTGCTGGCCGCGGTGATTTGGCCATTGTAGCCAGAAAACTGCACTGCGTTGTTATGAATGCGGATTCTTTTGGCGTTGTCGGTGGCTACGTAGATACCCGCGCCACCGTTTGACCGTGAACCCACAATTGAGTTGTTGAAAATCTCGACGTCGCTGCGGGGCCCGTTTAATCCTGCCCTCGTCAGGCATATCCCGCTGGCGCTGCGAAATATCGTATTATTGCGAATCTTTACGCGCCGCACGAGCCCGCCCCGCTCGCTGCCGATGTAGATCCCGCTGCCCGACAGATGGTTGTCGTGGATGTCGATGTCGCCCGTTTCATGTTCCCATCCGTCCACGTAGATACAGCCATAATCGTTGTATCCGTGGACGCTGTTATTGTCAATTTCTATCCGTTGGGCACCGTCTTTGGCGTCAATGGCTTCGCTGCCTTCCCAGCCCGGGTAGCCCTCCATCCAGATTTCATTGCCAGTCACACGGGAGTCCGTTGTCGTGGCGATGCTGACGGCTTCTTCGTGTCCACCCTGCGCCAGCGTCACGAACCGAGCGTTCTTGACCTTGTTGCCGCTGACCAGCACCTGGTCACATCTCCACACGCCGATCCCCGATGCATGGGAAAGCTCGGTGAAGTTATTTAAAATCTCGATATGGTTACAGCGCACCGCTCGAATAGCGGAATCATCAGAGTTGATCACGTGTAGACCGATCACACGCACATAGCCAACCCCGCTCAACTCCACCAGACTGCTGCCAGTAAATGCGATACCTGTTCCATCGATGACCGGCGTCTCGCCTGGATAGTTGCGGATGATGATCCATTTATCCGCGTCACCGCCCCTGGTCAGGGTGACTTTCTCGCGATACGTCCCACCCCTAATGTAAATAAGACTGCCCATGTTTACAGTATTGCAGGCGCGTTGGATCGTCCTGAAAGGCGCGGCGAACGTCCCAGGGTTCGCATCATTGCCCATAGTAGCCACATAATATTTATGATAGGTCAGCAGTTCCACCGCTTGAGCTTGCGCGAATAGAGCTGCGCCAAGCCGACCCTCAAGAGCCTGGAGCATACGAAGCTAT
Source organism: Anaerolineales bacterium (assembly GCA_038249405.1). Taxonomy (GTDB): domain Bacteria; phylum Chloroflexota; class Anaerolineae; order Anaerolineales; family Villigracilaceae; genus UBA5195. Next base: position 3,715 of record JBBRWF010000287.1, on the reverse strand, counting down.
TGCGTCCTGCAGGGCTTTAGTTGCATTGTCAATTTTGACATTCAGCGCGTTTATTTGTGTCTGGTCAATTTTGAGGGATTCCATAATCGCAAGCAGCTTATTTTGTGCCACAATCAGCGCGTCAATTTTTGCGTTCATCGTTTCTAAAATGCCATCCATCACCGCTCCTTTATGCTTGTCTTAATAAATAAAATTATCGATAACATGAACAACGGTCAGTTATGACCGCCTCCATGCCTCGATGGCCGCAAGGCGCGTTTCAAGATCGCCCACAGGTGCAGGTAATTCGATGGGCGTTGTCGTATCGCCGAACCACGCTCGCAGCTCGGCCTCGTTTCCATAAAAAACATTGATGTCCGTGGTGCGCATCGTACCGGGCAGAATCACTTTATCTCCTGATATTTGCCACATGCGCAGCACGCCAGGCACAAACTGTTTATTGCTCGGCACGTCGTATTTATCCAACTCAGCGCTGAGCTGCTCCCACGTTTTGAGCGTTGCCCAATTTCCAGCCGGATAACAAGCCCACCAATACTCAGTACGCGGCCACGTCGCCAGCAGGTCGATAAATCCCTGCCCGGTATAAATCGGTGTGCGCCATTTGAGCGACGCCAGCGCCAAAAACCGCTGTACCTCAGCCGTGTATTGAGCGGGCGTGATCTGGTCGTAGCGCACCTCAACGTCAATAAACACGCAGCGCACATCCGCTGGGCAGTTGGCTAACAACCAATCATAATTGGCCTGACCGGATACCCAGGGATTGAACACGAAATAGGCCGCCCTTGCGAAGCCTGCTGCCTGTGTCCATTGCGCGTGAAAATTCTTGTCCAGGTGATGGCCGCCTGACATATTATTGAGCCGGATGATAAAACCCTTCACGCCGCCGGTCTTGAGTACAGGTTCGTCGATCTCCAACGAGCCCTCCCAACAATCGATCAGGATACAGGTATTAGATTTCACACGATCCTCCTACAAATGCAAACTGGTTGCTGCCGCAGTGATCGCGGCTTGCCTTGCGGTTTCGGCGGCTTGATCGGACGAGAATGCTCGCGCGCCCTCAATTGCTCTTGCATCCGAATATCTTCTGCCAGTGGAGATTACCCGACGCCCACCGCATCGGCCGTTTCGGCTGAAAGCTGACCGCTCGCCGGAGTGGAGAGGGCTGCTGCATCTTCCAACAGCGCATCCAATATTTGGATCGCCCCGTCCACCATGTGAATGACGGTGATCGCCTGCTGTTGTGCGCTAACCGCCTGCTCGCGCTGGGTCAGCAGCGCTTTCTTCCTCTCCTCAATCTTTTCAATCGTGATCATCTAAATATCCCTTCTATATTTGTTGTAAATTGCTTCCCGATCCTTCATGGCGGGTGCGCCTGTCCCCTCAAAAAACGCGAGGATGTCCACAAGCACCCCGGCCACCTCGTTAAATTGAGCAACGGTCATCCCGGACAGATCGATCCCCTCCCCAGGGATTGTCACCTGCAAATCTGTATCTGTAATCTGGGTAGGCCCTGATCCATAGCCCCGGTCAATGTATACGTTATACAAGTCTCGCGCTGATTTCATAATCTGCCCGATCTGCAAGAGCAGTTGTAAAATCCTCCAAACAAACCTTACTTTTTGCATATCCGTCCTCCTTAATTGATCTTGGTCATTCTAAATTCCATTGCATAGGCATCCGAAAAAACGAAATCCAGCGCGGTTGACGCATCGTGGTTGATATACAATTGCACGAAATCTCCCGCGTTCATGTACCAATCGGTTTGCACGTTTGCCCATTGATATGTATTACTTGGCGGTTTCATCTCAATCGCCAAGTGGGTTGCCGCGTTCAGCCGTATTATCAAATTCCTGTACGTCCCGGTCGTATTGAGTGGTATCTGAACGTGGCCTGATATGTGATACCAACCCTGCACTCGGGCAAACAGGGCGCTAGCCCCGTCCCACATGCTAGTGTCGGGTGTATGATCCCATCGTGCGGTGGTGAAAGAGATAGCGTTGATCCCCCCGCCATTTGGCATGGACTGAAGAACATTCCGATAGACCGCCGCGCCCCTCTGCTTCTCGGTCTTGATGTATCCCGTTCCCATAACCTGTACGGCTGGAGTAGAAAGCCACGCTGACCCCCAGGATTGCGCAACGTCTTTTACCGGGAAGACCGTTCCCGCGCTCGCCGTCCCCTGATCGGCATATCCTGGGAAGGAGGGATCACCCCCCGAATGTGTGACCCATTCCGCGAATATTTTGCTATCGGTTGGGTATGTAGCTCCAATTTGGATGTCGATGTATATTCCAAGATTAGTACCTCCATCCACAACGCGCACATAATTGATATTTTGGGCATAGTTGTACGCCCCGGCCTGTTTTACCTCCGCGGTCCAGCCCATGCCCCATCCAGTTGTGTTCTTGGTCAAGTGGATGAGGACGCTGTCGTGTCCGGCCGCGTGCATGACATTAAGTTTGAGTGATCCCCCTGCTACCCAGTTCGCATCTACGGAACAGATGCGATACCACCTACCGACTGTCAGGGTCATGCTGGCTGAGACTTCTTTAAATTTTCTCCTGCCCAAACTTGTGGTTCCTGTGACTTGCATATCTCCAACAAGATTGAGGGACCCTGTGAAGGTCGATCCAGCAGGGGCAATAACCAGGTTGTTGTTCGCTACGCCAGCGGAGGCGTTCAATTTAATTTCATAATTTCCAAGCACTAACTGGGTGGTGCCGCTCCATCCGATGCTTTCCAAGTAGACCTGGGGGGGAAATAACTTACTTTTCGTCGTAGTCATGTATATATGACCGGCGTTGTACTGGGTTCCGTATGTGGCATCATTAGGAACTTTTAGTTCTGAGAGCATTGAATAGGTGGTTCCGTCTGCTCCACATCCATAAGAGCTGAACTTGTCAGTCGTCGAAAGATAAGCCCATTCAAGAGTGGTTGCTGGAGAGGACGCCCCTGATACAAGGAAGTCCATTCCGGTTACGTCCATCACGATATAACCAGCCCCGGCGATCAATTTGCCATCCGAGGAGCTGATCCTGACCTGCTCCACCCCCGCGTTGTATCCAATCAAACCCGCCGCGCCGAACTCGGTTCTGGTTGTGCCTGCTTGAGATACCAACTTTCCAGCCCCGCCGATTGTCAGCGTACCGTCTACGGTCAACGCGCCCATGTTTGCCGTAATCGCAGACAATGAGGTGACGTTCAGCTTCGCGGCCGTAATTGTGCCGGTTGTAATATTCCCACCGTTGATCGAAGTCAACCCTGATCCGTTTCCGGCGATGGTCAGCACCCCGGTGTCGTACTTGATGTACTGACTCGCGTCCCCTATCCATAAACCGTAATTTGTACTGCCCGCGTACGGATGGCTGGTCAGGTCGCCGATCCGGACGATCTCGGTCTGGTCGTTGTACAAAACGCCCGTCCGTTTGAACATTGATAACCTGGGGGAGTCGTACCCATTCAGTTCAATCCACCCCCCGGTTGATTGCCCCAAAACAGCCACTGGCTGCGCGTTGTTCCAGGCGTCGGCCCCTGTTCCGTCCAGGTTGCGGGTTACGTTGTAAGTAAACCCGCTTGTATTAGTCCCAATCTTGATGTACTCCAACTTCAACGGCGCACGCATCAGGCAGATGTCGTTCGGGGTCATGGCCTTGTTGAACGTCATTGTGGTCGTCACCGCTGTGGCGTCCGCCGCTAAAAGGGCTTCGTCCTGGCT
>JBBRWF010000286.1:0-6309 GCA_038249405.1 Anaerolineales bacterium | reverse complement strand
CATTTTCTGGTTGAGTAACACAGCCACAATGAAACCCAGCACCATTTTCACTGTCACAGTGATCATGGTATAGGCCGCAGTGTTCATCACAGCCCGCTGGAATATCGGGCTTTTAAGTTGTTCAATGTAGTTGCCAAACCCCACCCATACAGAACGTTCCGGATGGGCAAAGTTCCAATCAAAGAAACTGATGCGCAGCGAATAGAGCAGAGGACCCAGGAAAAAAACCGCAAAAAGTGCAAAACCGGGCAAAAGAAAGATAATGGCAGGAATGATCTGGTTGCGAGAGCGGCTGAATATCATGGGAAATCCTCCACGGGTTCAAAATTACATATGGGACCGTCTTACATTATTGTATTCGACCCGGAGATTTTATCAGCGGCCAGTGAGACTTATTTACCCACCGGCCGCTGAATATTACCTGCCTTGAATTTGATTTTTACTTTAGCAAAGCGTTGATCTCATCCGCAGCCTGATCGAGTGCAGCCTGTACGGTCTGGTCACCTTTCAACATGCGCTGGTAGGCATTGCTGATGGCAGTGTCCATGTCGCCCCATTTGGGACTCGGGACGCGCGCCTGGGCGGTCTTGAGTTGGTCCATGAATACCGCGAAGTGCGCTGGCATGGCCGCGTCGCCAGTCAGGCTGGCGATGGTGGGCATCACGCCCACAGAAGCCATGGTCTTCTGGGCTTCAACGCTCATCAAATACTCAACCCATTTCGCGGCTGCTTCCTTGTTCTTGGAGCCGTCGAGGATCACCACATTTTCACCGCCAACCACTGAGCTGGTGCCATTCTTGCTTGCGGGAACCGGCGCAAAACTAACTTTGAAATCCGGGTAATTGCCTTTGTAAATATCGACCATCCAGGGTCCATCGATGATCATTGCATAAATGCCAGTGGCATGCCCGGCATCTGTTGCGATTCCACCGCCAAGCAGGTTGGGAGAAAGGCAGCCCTTGTCATACAGGTCTTTGAGCATAGTGAAAGCAGCGACGCTTTCGGGGCCGTTGACATAGCCGGTTGCAGTGGTGATGTTCTCATCGACAACCTTACCGCCCATGGCATAAAAGACTGGCGCAGGAGCCCAAAAATACGTGCCGCCTTCGGCATAGCCATAGGTTTTCTTGGCCTTATCAGTCAGTTTGCAGGCATCAGCCGCAAATTCTTCCATCGTAGCGGGCGGAGTAGTGATGCCAGCAGCCTCAAAGAGAGCCTTGTTGTACAGCAATACCTGGGTGTTGGTATCCTGCGGCAGGCCGTAATAATGACCGTTGAACTTGTTAGTCGCCAGCGGCCCAGGGAAAACAGAAGCGCTGATCGCGTCGAAACCGGGCAGTGCGCCGTCAAGCTGCATCAGCGCGCCCTGGCTGGCAAATTCAGGCACCCACACGATGTCCATGCGGGCAGTATCCGGCACATCACCACCGGCAATCGCGGTCAGGATGGCGGTCTTGAAATCATTATATGCATAACGGGTGGCCTCGACCTTGATGCCAGCATTGGCGGCTTCAAACGCATCGATCACCTTCTGAAACTGTGCGCTTTCCGGATCGCTCATGGTATGCCAGTAGCGAATAGTTACGGGAGCCGCAGTTGGGGCAACGGTAGGAGGAACTTCAGTAGCCGGAACCGCAGTCGCGGGAGCTTCTGTAGCGGCAGGCTGTGCAGCCGGTTCCGCGGTAGGAGTGGCAGCCGGGGCACAGGCAGCAAGCAGCATCGAAACAGCAATCAGCAGGCTGATCAACGTGAACAAATTGTTGCGTGATTTCATTTTATTCTCCTTATTAAACTAGAAAAGTGAAGTGATGGGCGGGAAAAATTCAGTAGTTATCTGCGATTCTCTTCTCCTTAAACTTAATTCGGTGAGTAAATTAACTATAGACAAAAAAAATTTACGTGGAACCCGGGCGCAGCTACTCGCTGCGCATCGGTGACTCAAAAAGTTTGTGCAAAACAAATCCGGCTGCACCACGCGCCCAGGCATCATCGCCCCAGGAATCAACCTGGACAATGTTATCCTTGAACAAACCCGGCATCGTGTTTTGCTGAACAGAGACTCGCATTGGAGCAAAAAGCAGTTCACCTGCGCGGGTGCCTTCTCCCCCGATAATGATGCGCTGAGGGTTAAGGATATTGATCAGGTTGGCAATTGCCTGCCCCAGGATGCGTCCGGCAAAAGCGTAAATCTCGCGAGCAACAGGGTTGCCTGACTCTGCCAGGGCCAGAAGCGCTTCAACATCCCCCACTGGCTCAGGTAATTCACTGCGGGCGAATGCCTCGTTAGCCATGCGCACCAATCCCGGGTCACCAATGTAAGCCTCAAGGCAGCCGTGTTTCCCGCAGGCGCAGAGCGGTCCCAGCGGGTCGATCACGGTATGACCCAATTCACCGGCGCCGCCGCCTTGCCCTCGATAGAACTGTCCGTTCAGCACAATGCCCATGCCAATGCCCCGCCCAACAGTAACGGTCAGAAAGTTATCCAAACCCTGACCACTGCCGAACCATTTTTCAGTCAGTGTGAGTGTATTGACATCATTCTCGATATACACCGGAGCATTGGCTTTGCGCGCCAGCATATCACGCAGGGGCACCTCGCTCCACCGATCGCCATAAATAGGCGATTGCCGCAGGATACCCAGCTCGACATCCACAATCCCGCCCAGGCCAACGCCAACCCCCAGCAGGGAGCTTTTCTTGGCCTGGTGGTCAGTCATCAAATGCTCGATCATATCAGCCAGGTCGGCCACCACCTGCTCCGGTTCATGCCCTGATAGTGAAATGGATGATTTTGCCAGAATAGTGGCTTCCAGGTCTGTCAACGCGCACACAGCGCTGTCATCGCGCAGCTTGATACCGATGACATAGCCGCCCTTGGGGTTGATTGCCAGCAAAATGGGCGGGCGACCACCGCTCGATGCCCCAAGGGAAATTTCCTTCACCAGGTTGTCATCAATCAACTCAGCGGTGATAGCTGTCACGGTCGCCGGGCTGAGCTTTGTCTGGCGGGCAACGTCCGCTCGACCGATCGGTCCAAGTGCTTTTATGGTATTCAGCACAAGGGAGCGGTTAATGGCACGAATGAGGTCACGGTTTCCGGCAGGGTTTGGCATAATTCTTTCTTTATTCAGCGAATGAAGTTAGTTTTATTATAATGACTTTCAGAAAGCTGTCAATAGCCAATTCAAACTTGTTCAATCATTTAACAGTCACGCATATGGAAGAATTCCGAAAGCGAATTGCCAAAGGTCTGAAATCGGCCGCCGCCCCAGCCAGGCATCTGATGGTCAATTAAAGCACCACGAAGAACTTGACGTGGCTATTCTTGCCATGTCGCGTTCTTCTATGAAAACGGCAAATTTTATGTCGCAGATAAGGGCAGCCGCCTGGGAGTTTTCTTCAACGGTAATCACATTGGCACCGGCAACTACCCCCTGCGGCATGGCGATAAGGTTCAGCTGGGCAGCGAAATTTCTTACCAATTCATAGACGCGCTCAAAGACAAGCTCCAATATCGCTAACCCGGGTTATTTGGCCGAGTTTGGATATTGGAGCTTGCCGCTTCTTCTCATCTTTTCAAAACTGGTTTTCAGCGCCGGGTACAACTCCCGGTAAAGCGCATACGCCTTCCGGTAAACATCCACCTGCGCCGGGTCGGGCGGCGTGCTGCCGTTACACTCACTGCCGCGCGGCAGGCCGTCACTACCTCCAGCCAATTGCCCGCTCCCACACCCGCCAATATGACCCTCATCCACACCTGATTTTTCACCACCGCCCGGATGGATTTCTACGCCCCATCCCACCACACATCCGGGTGCTGCCCGCTCCACAACGGGCGCGGCGTCTCGAAAGGGTATTGGGTCGTAGCCGTCGCAACCACTTAGCCAGCAGAACCGATCTGCAGCGCTTTGGTAGTGGTAGTGGAAACATCGATACCGAGCAAGGTGTTCACTTTGCCTCACAAAACCGAGGCGGGTGAACTGGAGGGCTTTTACTTTTTCTACAAACTGGCAGGCTATAAGTTGGTTTGAGGTGTGCCGCTCTTCTTGGCGGCAGGCGCAGGAAAAACCTTCTCAAACTCTTCGCGGGTGATAGATTCCTTCTCAAGCAGAAGGTTGGCAACAGCATCCAGCTCTTTGCGGTACTTTTTCAAGATGGCCTGCGCCTGTGCGTAGGCTTCATCAACCAGTCTGCGGACTTCACCATCGATCTGGATTGCAATCGCTTCAGAGTAATCACGCTGCTCTGAAATCTCGCGTCCCAGGAAAATCATCTCCTGCTTTTGGCCGTATACCATGTTTCCAAGCTTATCGCTCATTCCAAGGCGGGTAACCATGCTGCGCGCGATCTTCGTCACCTGTTCAATATCGTTAGAAGCACCGGAGGTAATGTCGTCAAACACCTCTTCTTCTGCAGCGCGGCCGCCCAGGGCATAAGTCAGCATAGCCAGGAACTTCTTGAGCGACATAAGCGTGCGCTCTTCGTCCGGACGGAACCAGGTCACGCCGCCCTCCTGCCCGCGCCCAACAATGGTCACTTTCTGCACAGGGTCGGCTTCCGCGATGGCGTTTCCAACCACCGCATGACCGGCTTCATGATAGGCAATGATGCGCTTCTCTTCCTGGCTGATCAGGCGCGATTTGCGTTCCGGCCCCATCACCACCCGCTCAATGGCCTCTTCAAACTCGGGTTGGCCAATGCTTTTCTTTCCGCGCCGCGCAGCCAGAATGGCAGCTTCATTAACCAGGTTCTCAAGGTCTGCGCCCACAAAACCGGGGGTGCCGCGCGCAATCGAACCAAGGTCTACCGCAGGGTCAAGCGGCTTGCCCTTGGCATGCACTTGCAAAATGGCCTCTCGGCCCTTCACATCCGGGCGATCCAGGGTAACTGTGCGGTCAAACCGCCCCGGACGCAGCAAAGCCGGATCTAGCACATCCGGGCGGTTGGTGGCTGCAATCACGATCACATTCGTATCCGTGTCAAAACCATCCATCTCAACCAGCATCTGGTTCAGAGTCTGTTCACGTTCATCATTGCCACCGCCCAACCCGGCCCCGCGCTGGCGGCCGACTGCATCAATTTCATCCACGAAAACGATGCAGGGCGAATGTTTCTTGGCCTGCTCAAACAGGTCGCGTACCCGGCTGGCGCCCACACCCACAAACATTTCCACAAACTCCGAACCGGAGATCGAGAAGAAAGGCACACCCGCTTCGCCCGAAACAGCCTTGGCCAGCAGGGTTTTACCCGTTCCAGGAGGCCCTACCAACAAAACCCCCTTGGGAATACGCGCGCCCAGCTGGATAAACTTCTGCGGTTCGCGCAAAAACTCCACAATTTCCTTAAGCTCTTCCTTGGATTCTTCCGCACCGGCTACATCAGCAAAAGTGACCGTTGGATTTTCACCATTAAATTGGCGCGCACGGCTCTTGCCAAACGACATGGCCTGGTTGTTCGAACCCTGCGCCTGGCGCGAAATCCACCAGAACAGACCGAGCATTAAAATGAACGGCAAGATATAACCCACAATGCTCAGCACTGCTATCCATGAGCTGGGCGCCTCGATCTCAATCTTGACCTTGTCCGGTGTCAATTGTCCCGCGGAAACGCCAAACTGGAGCAGTTGCTGTACCAACGAGCTGCCATCTTCCTTTTGGGCTGTCTTTTCAACATCCTCCTGACCATTACCCGCATAGATGACCCGCAAATTATTGTCAGATCCGGTAACAATCCGCTTGACTTTACCCAGTTGGATATCAGCTGCAACCTGGTTGATGGTAAGTGTTTCGGTCGTGTCAAACTGCTGTCTAACTTGAAAAAATACCATCGCAGCGATGGCAGCAAACAAAAAACCGTAGGTTATCAAAGATCGATAGCGTGGATTATTCACAAACAACTCCTCTTTTTATTATTTATTATATACGTTTCATTTGCCCGTGTGCAGTAATGCATGCGGGCAAATGAACAAAATGATACAGGCTATGCTGCGACTATGCTTCCAAAAATAATTTACCGCACAGCATCCCCATCTGGCATTGGAAACCATAATCGCCCGGTTTATCGGCAGTGTATTCCAGTGTAACCTGTTCGCCTTCTGGAAGCAAGGCGCTCTGATTGAAATCGGGGAATAACACCTTTTCAGAGTACGCCAGGCGATCAAAAAGCTGAGCACAGCACCGCTCAAAAGTACAATAATCTGAGAAGTAGACATGCTTTTGCTCATATTTCCGAAGTAGTCCCGGTAATTGTGGGACGAAGTAGTGCCGGTAATTGTGGGACGAAGTAGTGCCGGTAATTGTGGGACGAAGT
>JBBRWF010000285.1:0-6337 GCA_038249405.1 Anaerolineales bacterium | reverse complement strand
GATGGCTGAGTAGTCCGGCGTATTTTGTTTTAACTGCTCACCACGTGCAGAAAAACAAAATAAACCACCCATGATCAGTATGCGCCTCGTTCACGGCGGGGTCATGATGAAATGTCCGTTGGCAGCCCGGAACGGGCTTGCGGGAGCCACTGCCAGCGATATCAAAACCCGTTGTACGTTCCCCAAAATCGGAAGGCGGTGGCCATGGGCCTGTGCCGAAACCCGGGGGAGCGAATGGCTCAACGATAAAAAAAGTTTATCCCACCAGAACTGGGACTAATCCGTAAATACAAACAGATCCTGAGCGGCTCCCTGGCCGACGGGGAAGGAGCATCTACGCATCATGGGAACCCCATCTATTTTCGATCAAGTCAAATCGGCTCTAAAAGTCGTAGTCATGAGCGAGGCGGAAATCATTGCCTACAAAGCCGAACACCACGTAGATTCAGTCAAGAAGGCGCTGCGTCCGCACGGGAGGCCCAATCGCCGTTTGTCAGCGATCCTGGGTTTGCGCACCTTCTCCTGCTATCTGGAAACCTGCACCAAGTTCTTTGAGCGCGCCCATGACCTCACCGGCAAGAAACTGCTGGCAGACCTGTTCACCGCGAAGATCGTGCTTGAAACCCTGGATGCTTACTATGTTGACATGTCCCCGGCTACCCTGCGCACTCTGCTTTCGGCGTTGACCATGCTGCACCATGCCTGTCGCCGCAAGCGCTGGGTAAAGAGTTGGTGCCCGATCAACGGAACGCTGCGCCGGCATGTTCGCGAATACTGCGAGGATGGCGCTGTGCGCTCGCCGCGCTTTGGGTACTTGCCTGAGGACGCCCCGCGGATCATAGAGCACATGAAAGCGACCGGTTCTGAATTTACCCTGCCGACCGAGGTGATGCTGCTTTGCGGGTTGCGCTGCGCGGAGGTGGCCGGGATGAAAGGCAGTGACGTAGATAAGAAAGCCATGCAGTTACGCATCAAGGGCAAAGGCGGCAAGGTGCGCTTTGTGGAACTGCCCGCCGACTTGGCCGAGCAGTTGAACGAATCGAAGGAGTTCCTGTTCACCCCCAACCAGTCCTGGAAAAGCGCTTTCTACCAGGCGGTGCGCAAGGCGGCTCGCGCCCTGGGTATCAAGATCAGCGGGCTGCACCGCCTGCGCTCGAGCTATGCCCAGGGAAAATACACAAAGCTGCGTGCGAAAGGGCTTACCGACCGCCAGGCGCGTCAAAAAATTGCGCACGAACTGGGGCATAATCGGATTGATGTGGTCAAGGGCTATATTCCGCTTTGATCCAACTCGTTTACCCACCTGCATAATTGGATTCTGGTTTCATTGACGTTTATTTATTCAAGATGCTGAGAAGTTGATGATTGGCAAATGACGGATATTTACAAACCACGGCTTCTCTTAAAATACCCATTTCTGCGAGCTGCAGTAAATATCCACTGGCAGTGGTGTAGTAAGAGCAGATCGCCAAAACCGCTATTGGGGTCTTATGCTAGTGTTACGCTAACTTGATTTTTATTGTTTCAAGATCGGGTATAACCGCTTCAATTTGATACGAGCATCATTGGTTGTGAATTGCCAATCGATCTTTGCAGTAAGATTGTTGCGGTCGAGCTCCCAGGCTGAAACTTCATTGATCAAGGTCTCTTTGTCAGCAATCCGGCATCCAGTACACTGCCGATCCAAAACATTCAGCTCAATTTCTGCCATATTAAGCCAAGAACCATGTTCAGGAGTATAGTGCCATTCAAACCGCTCCGCAATTCGTCTGGCCTCAATTGGCTCAAATCGTTCATATAAACATGCGACCGTGTGCGTATTCAAGTTGTCCATAACCAAAATTTCTTTTTCTACTTCAGGATAATCTTCATCAGAAACTCAACGAAGCAACTCAGCAAAATCCTGATTAGTACGACGGTCGGTCACCCGCACACGTCGCTTTCCGGACAGCGGCTCAACGGATATGAACATATTGCAGGTATCGTTACGTTTATATTCATAATCTTGTTTTTCTGCTTGCCCTGCTTGCATCGGCACATGACCATGTGGTGTGCTATGAAGTTCTTTGCTACATTCGTCAATGCAAACAACGGGCCGTTTTGGGTTATAGGGTAGCACGTAAACGGCTAAAACGTCTTCCATTTTTGCCACATATTTGGCAGATGGCTTTGGAATACACCAGGATTTTACTCGCCAAGGCTTAAGTTCATTTTTTAGGCACTTCATCACGGCTACATCACTGATACTGTCTAAAATCTTGAGTTCGACCAACTTGTCGGCCACCAACTGCAATGTCCAACGCTTTCGACCTTCTGGTGGATCACTGCATATCATTGCAACTAATTTCGCTTCGACTTCGCCTGTTATTTTCGGAGCCTGCCCGGGTTGTGGCTGATCATATAAAGCAGTTGATAAATCATTGTGTTCGATGAACCTATGGCGAACATTGTGTACTGTCTGGGCTGAGCACATCATAGTCGCTGCAATTCGTTTTTCGCTGTGCGCTTTGCTTTTGTTTGTATCGCTCAGCAAAAGAATCCGTGCTCTGGTTTGCGTGCGGGCTGGTGCATTTCCAGCATGGATGAGAGCTTCAAGCTCTTGACGTTGCTCATCAGTTAGCGTTACTTTTCGGTGTTTGCTCATCCGCCAAGTAAATCTGAATACTCCACCAATTAGGTTAGCATAACACTAGTACACTCTGGCGTAAATAGTAAATAAGGCGGTCAAACTGCTTGACCCTGGAATTGGCAGGCGGTACACTATGCCGAAAATTAAAAGCAGGGACAGACAATGCCATATCCAAAAGCAACAGAAGTAAATTTGAGCGAAGAAGAACGAACCAGCCTGGAACAATTAGTACGTCGCCACAACGTTGGTCAACAAATTGCTTTACGCGCTCGTATCATTTTGGCGGCTGGGCAAGGGCAAACCAGTAGCTCGATAGCCAGAGATCTAAAGGTAAGCATCAATACGGCACAGCGCTGGCGTAATCGTTTTGCGAAATCACAAACTATTTCTTACGATGATTTGATCCTTGAAGATCGTTTGCAAGATGGGCCTCGCCCCTGAGCACCTAGCCGAATTACCGCTGACCAACGTTGCAAGATTGAAGCACTGGCTTGTGAAACGCCTGAGAATTCAGAGCGACCGATTAGTCAGTGGACAGCGCGGGAAATCGCCGATGAAGTGCTGAAACGCAAGATTGTTGACAGTATCTCGGCCCGGCATGCCGCGAGGCTTTTAAAAACACGCTGATATCAAACCACATTTGAGTCATTATTGGTTGACACCCGCTTACGAAGATGGTTTTGATGAAAAAGTTGCTGATATTAACGATATCTACAAACACGCTCCTGAAAAAGCCAAACAGGGGCAGCGATTCGAAAGCGTCGATGAAATGACAGGTGTTCAAGCCTTGGAACGCAAACATCCTGGTTTGCCCATGTTGCCCGGAAAAGTAGAACGACGCGAGTTTGAATACATCCGACATGGTACGCTGTGTTTTACCTGCAATTTCGATGTCGCCACAGGTGAACTGGCGGCCTGCACAGCCGGGAATACCCGCAACGAACAGGATTTTGTGGAGCATATCAAAAGTCGAGTTGCGTCAGACCTGCAAGCCAGTCAATGGCATTTTATTAGCGATAACCTGAATACGCATATGTCCGAATCTTTGGTTTGCTATGTGGCCGAAGAATCGGATCTGACTATCGATCTGGGTGTTAAAGGCGAATCGGGCATTTTGAAATCCATGGCTTCCCGGGCGGCCTTTTTGAGTGACCCAATGCATCGCATTGTTTTTCATTACACACCCAAACATGCTTCCTGGATGAACCAAATCGAAATTTGGTTTAGTATCCTGGTTCGAAAAGTTCTAAAACGAGGTAACTTCACTTCAGTGGACGATTTGAAACGCAAGGTTTTGGCTTTTATCGAATATTACAACCGTTCCATGGCAAAGCCGTTCAAGTGGACTTACCAGGGCAAAGCATTGAATGCCTAACTTATCCACTATCTGCGCCAACGTGTACTAGTTGAAATGAATTGACAAAGAATCCTCTGCTGTGATAAGAAATGAGTCACCACAACACAATCTTTCACAACAGAGGACGAAAGAATGATAACTGAATTTGATGACTTTTGTACATGGGTCTATGTTGTTGATGATGATATCTGCCAACAAATTTCCCCGATTTTCAAACGGCCAGGGCCACAGCCGATCTGTTCCGATAGCGAATTGATAGCGATGGCCTTGATAGGTGAGTGTCGTGGTTGGCATATGGAAACCGAATTACTCAGTTGCTGGAAAGAGTATCGAGATCTTTTCCGCATATACCTTCGCAAAGCCGCTTCAACCATCGTCGCCGAAACTTGATGCAAGCTACCAATCTGATCCGGCAGGTCATCCTATGCAATATGGATATAAGTCAGGATCGCCAATGCCTGATCGATAGCTTACCTGTTCCAGTGATTCAATTTCATCTCGTACCTGCCTCAACGGGCGATTGGAAAGCCCATGAAGCGACTTTTGGGAAAGCTATCACAAAATAACAGACCATATTTGGCTATCGCATGCATTTGTTAGTTACTTGAGTTTAGAGATGGGTGAAACAGCGCACAAGTGCGCTGAAGTCAATCGAACCTTAATAAACGAGAAGCAGTTGCAAAATTAGCAGGTTTTAGGCTGGTTTTGCGGTTTTTTGGTCTTGAAAACGATATCAAAACGCTTTCTTGGAGCTGGGCGATAGCCTTTTTGTCTACCGTGACCTTTTCCTGCTGGTCTGGTGGTCGCAGCAGGTGTACCAGATTGCAACAAAAATATTTGCGCTGAGCGCTGACCTGAGCCGGAGTCAGCGCTTTATCCTGCCCGTCTTTTTTGCGCGGATGCCAGGCGGGGCGGTCAGGCTTGACTTTATAACGAATGAGTAACAGCTGCCAATAAGCCAGAGCAACCATCCACATCCAGCGTTCCAGGCTTTTCAGGTCGGATGAGCGGTTGCTGTTGAGCCCGAGATGTTGTTTGAGAAACCGAAACATGTGCTCAATCGCAAATCGCCACAGGTACATTCGGCATAGATCTTGCGGTTTTACATCTGCTGGACCAGTCCAGAAAAGCCAGATTGGGCGCTTGTAGCGTGGTGTGCCATCCTCTTTCAAGAACTCTACGCAAACCACCGAGCCAGTCACTTTTGCCAGACGCTTGAAGTGCAACTTATTCCAGACCCGTACCCGGACTTTCTGTTTACCAAGTAAAAACTCTTCGCTGGCATCCACTTCGCGCGGGATGGCAGTCAGTTGGAAATCTGCACCGTGTTTTAGTGGTGCACCCAGACTGCCTTCGGGTTTGGGCTGCGGTTCCTGACTGAGTTTCTGGTTATTTTGCAGCCGCACCAGAGCGTAAGTGTTCTCCAAACCAGCAAAAGCACCCAGAAAATGCTTGTCTCGATAGCGGCTGTCGGCGGTGATAACTTTCAGATGCTTGTTACGCGCTGCTAAATCTTTGACCTGTTGCGCAGCAAGTTTGGTATCGGTGGTGGCTGTGCTGATGCGTTCCACATCTTCTGGCGCAGCCCAAGATGTGCCGCTTTGCACCAGCCGCACCAGCCAAGAGTATTTGTGACCATAACGTACCGGCTCTTTCTGTTGGGCCTTGAGTGCCCCACGATCCGCCAGCGTTTCCGCAGCCATTCGCTCATTGGGCGTGGCATCGATGGCGTGAATTTCATATCCGGCAATAGTTTCCCAGCTATCATCCTGGCTGTTGTTGAATACATTCTTCAAGTCGTCGCCCAAATCGCCATGCACCAGTGCGTCATACACACTGCTGAATTTTCGCCGGAACACTGGCGATTCGCTCATCGAAACTGGTGAGTTGACATGCCCGGCTATCGTCAGGGCATCGACCAAATCCAATATGGCGGCTGGTCGGTAGGTCACTTTTTGGTATACTGCTTCTCGGAACTCGCTGATGGTAGTTTTGGTCACGCATAACTTTTATCAGCAAGTTCCACTTTTTGTTAAGGTCCGAATACTACTTTGAACTCTAAACTCAAGTTAGTTAGCATGAGCGGTTTAATCCTCGACTTTGAGCTGACACCCGCCAATTGTAGCGATCTGGAAGCGGGCTTTGAATTGCTAACCAATCATACCGATCTGGATGTACTGGGAGACAAGGCCTACATCAGCGGTTCCAAAGCCATTGACATTGTGGGAAAAGAACCGCATATCTCTTCGTACCATTCCACGATCCTACCAGAAACAAGAAGTTTCGGAAGTCTTTCAACATCTTCACAATGCGATGCGCCAATTAATTGAGACGGTCAATGGTCAGCTTTC
>JBBRWF010000284.1:0-6353 GCA_038249405.1 Anaerolineales bacterium | reverse complement strand
GTTTTTTGGAACACTACGTGTTCCAAAAAACACCACTGTCGGGGCAAACATACGATTTTATACTACCGAGACAAAACCTGACACTCATTTTTGCGTTATCCATTATTCAAGTAATTTAAGTACATATAGCTGATACCACACAGCCCGGCAGCAGAATTGCACGGGCTGCGTGTTTTTAAGATGGATTATTGATCGCCAAAATGAAGGTATAGTTTCTGTTGCTAGGCTGGGAGATGATTTCGGGAGTGTTTGGGCGGTTAAACGGCTTGCACCGGGGGGAGGACCCGGTGCAAGCATTCGCCAAAGGAGGAGACAGCGAGGGCTATTTATTGCCCATTGTCAAATATAATAATATCACTTTGTGACAATTCGTACAAAGTATTTTGTCATATTTTCATGGTGACAAATTTCACAATTAAGCTGTGCCCTGCTGCGCCAGGTAAGATCGCACAATTTCCACCGCCTGTTCGTGCGTATCGTATTGCCGGAGGGTCAGATTGGTGTCTGGGTTCCCTGAAATCATCTTGGAAATTCCACGGTCGCGCCGATGACATGCCAGTACAGGTTTGCCCAGACCAAGCGCAAAACCAATTTCGTAGCCCATGCCGTGCGAAGGAGTGCTCACCTCGGCGACCAGCACATCGGCTGCCCGAATCCAGGCCACATCACGCTCATAAACTTCCGCAGCAGCCACGATGATTTCCATCTCCCGAACTTCGGGCGTGGCCAGGTGAGCCGTTGGAACTTCATGCCCAGCGGCCAACATGGCAGCTACCACGGCCTGAAAAACCGGTTCATACTCACGGCCACCTGTAATGGAACAGGCAAAATAAATATTCATTGCGTCTCCAAAATAATAAAGGGTGACCGGTTTGGTCACCCATGAAATCACTTGCGCTTTAAATCATCGAGCAATTCAGATGTGCTGCGCGCTTTAGGCGAGGCGGATACGGTTGGTTTGCGCGGAGATTTTCCACTCACGCGCCGGCTGTCCAGATCGGTATTGAATGCCATCCAATCATCCAAAATCAAGACAAAGTGGCTGGTTTTGTCGAAAAAGAAAAACGGGGAGAAAAACATGCGCAGAATAAAGCGAGGCAGGGGATAGGAAGTGAGGTATATGACAACGACCGTACTGCTCGAAATTGGTGCAATCAGATCACGCTTCCAGCTAGAAAGACTGTTGGGCGGGAAAAGGCTGAATAACTGTGCAGTGGTGGATTTCTGAATACGTTTATAAGAGACATTCAGGCGCAGGAAGGGTGTTGCCAGGCACAGATGATCATCAAAAAGCTGAATGTAAGCTCCATTGCGCGTAAAGAGCAGAAAGAGCGAGAAGAGCAAACAGATCCCGCCAATTGCCAGCATGACTGTTCCATTTTCAGATGAAATGGTTGGAAGTGGGTTTTGCGCCGGGTCGGTAAAGTACCATTCCGTACCCCATAAGACGCCTATATTAAGAAATATAAACAGCGCCATTAGCAAGGTAACCGGCCACCAGCGGTTGAGCATATACTTATAAATAACCAGGCGATATTTTCTTCCGCCTCTGGCCATGTGTTAAGCCTCTTCCACCCCTGCCCGGCTTAAGGTAGGCCCGCTGGGCCCAGATTCGCCGGTCATTTGCTGGCTTAAGCGGGCAATGGCATGTTCAAGATGTTCCCCACGCAAGCTGAAGGTGATATCGCCGCGGGTCTTCTCGATAATATTGCGGGCAATATCAGTCTGACGGCGCAAACCATTGGTGATGGCATCCGGGTAATCCATCGTTACCAGCACTGCATAAATATCATCCATCTGGGTCAGCAAACGCTCTGCTTCTGCCGAATAGCCGTGACGCAAAATATCGAGGCAGCGGCGGCGCAGTTCACCCACCACTTCAGACAGACCATTCAGATAGGTGTTGTATTCAACGCCAAGTTCTCTGGGGCCGATCAGGGGCTGGTTCTTGATCAGCGCGCAAGTGATGTTGGCTTCCACGAATTCTTTGAGCGCATCCTGTGTGTAACCGGCATAGTACAAGTCGGGGAAGTCCTTGACTGCGGCGCGTAAAGAATCGGCCAATTTGCGCGCTTCGTTGAGCTGCTCATTCATCGTATCATCTTCATCGCGATGCACCGCGCGAATGGCCTGTGAACAGAAGCGGGTGAGTGCACGAGCCTGCGCCAAGGCCTGGTCGCGAGCTGCGGTGCGGGCGTCAAACTGGGTACGAATGAGTTCGGAAATTGAATCGAGATAATCCATTTAAAACTTACCTTCTTCGGGGGAGTGGGGTGCATCCGGGGGTTGTTGAAATGGCTTAAACAAATGGTCGGCCAGCGTGGCGGGTGTGGAGATTTCGCCAAAAGCGGCTTCGTAACGCGCCAGGTTTTCACTGATGGCACGGTAAAGCAGCTTGGCGCTCAAAGGCGACATAAGAATGCGCGCGCCAACCTTTGCTATGTTTTCAGCAGGCAGCAAGTGCGCGAAATCCAATACAAAATCGGCAGGGGAATGAGCAATACGAACCAGGTTGGCATACACCGGCTTAATATCTGCCGGAACTTCGAGTGTTGTTTGCGGTCGTGCTTGAGGAACAGCCATCTGGAAAATCCTTTTTTGTAAAATCGCTGAGGGGTCGAAACCCCTCAGCGATTTTTTGGTTTAGAAGGGAATATCGTCTTCAGGCGCGCCGGTGAAGGACCCGCCGCCGATATCGCCACTACCACCGCCGCCACCAGAGCCATCGCCTTCGCCGCGCGAGGATAGGAAGCGCACTGTGTTGGCTGTCACTTCAAAGGAAGCGCGCGGAGTGCCATCCTGAGCATTCCACACACGCGGCCCGCCAGTCGAAGCATCGGCAGTCAGGCGGCCTTCCACAAGGACCTTTGAGCCCTTCTTGACATACTGATTACAGATCTCGGCCTGTTTGCCCCAGGTGGTAACGCGAAACCAGATGGTCTCTTTGATGGTTTCACCAGCATTGTTGCTGTACTGGCGATTTGTGGCAACATTGAAAGATGTCACGGCTGCGCCACTGGGTGTATAGCGCATTTCGGGATCGCGGCCTACATTTCCTACAATGGTCAAAGATTGGTACATAATTATCCTCCTACGGGTTTAGGAACCGCCGCATTGCGACGGTGACGAAGTTTTGTAAATCAATTTTACACTATTGAAGAACGGTTTGTTACTATTTTTAACCTTAATTTAAAAAGCCGCGAGAGGTGTGAATTTCTCGCGGCTTGATGGTACTTTGCAATTCCAAGAGCCCCTGGAACCTACTCAGGATTGTAGTTTGGCAGCTACCAATTCGGCGACATCCTGCACCTGCAGGGAGCCGTTGTCAGCGCCGGCAGCGTCCGACATCATGGTCAGGCAGAACGGACAGCCAACAGCCACAGTTTTTGCGCCGGTCTGACGGGCCTCGGCATAGCGTGTGATATTTATTTTAGCGGTACCGGCCTCTTCTTCTTTCCACATCTGAGCGCCGCCCGCCCCACAGCAGAACGAATTTGAGGAGTTGCGCGGCATTTCCACGATCTGAAGCCCGGCAACGGCAAGGGCCTGGCGCGGAGCATCAAACTCGCCATTGTGGCGTCCCAGGTAACAGGGGTCATGGAAGGTGACTGAGAGCGTGTCTGCGCTGGCAGATAGCTTTAGCTTACCTGCCCCTACCAATTCGGTGATCAACTGTGTATGGTGGATGACCTGATAGTTCCCACCAAAAGCCGGATATTCATTTTTGAGAGTGTGGAGACAGTGCGGGCAGGTGGTAACGATGCGTTTTGGTTTGACTTCGTTGAGCAATTCGACATTGCCCATCGCCAATCCGAAGAAAATATCTTCGCGCCCTGCGCGCCGCGCAGAATCACCTGTGCAGGATTCGTTTTTGCCGAGCACAGCAAAATTGACACCCGCCGCGTTCAGTATTTTCGTAAAAGCCTGGGCCGTCTTTTGAGCGCGGGCATCGGTTGCCGGGGCGCAGCCCACCCACCATAAAATATCCGGTTCGGGATTCTGCTCGATGGTGGGCACTTTTAGCCCCTGGGCCCACTTCATGCGGTCGGCCTGGGGGACATTCCAGGGGTTCATGTTGCGCTCCATGCCCCTGAAAGCTGTTTCCAACTGCTTGGGGAAGGCACTATCCATCATAGAGAGATTGCGACGGATTTCGAGAATATCGCGCATGGGTTCGTTGCCCACCGGACAAATATCAACACATGCGCCACAGGATGTGCAGGCCCAGACAGCCTCTGCGCTGATCAACTCAAGCATGGGTTTTTCTGTACCGCCCCCATAGTTGAAGTTGTAACGCTTGTTGATTTCCAGAGCCGCTGGTGAAAGAACTTTACCGGTATTGTAGGCGGGACAGACTTCCTGACAGCGAAAACACATGATACATGCGTACGAATCCATGATCTGCTCGTAACCGAGATCACTGACTTTTGCCGCGCCAAACTGCTCAATAGATTGATCATCCAGGTTGATATAGGCCAATTCACCAATCGATTTACGCACAGGCTTGAGGGCAAAATTAATAGGCGCAAAAAAGAGATGGATATGCTTGGAATATGGGAAATACGGCAGGAAAGCCACCACTGCACCAATCGATAGCCAGAACATAAGGTGCTCGCCGATGATCAGCGTGTTCGGATCAACTCCAACCCATAATTTTGCCACCGTTGAAATGATCGGCTGCCAGGGGTCAGAACCTCCTCCGAGGGCGATATTGAAAGACTCGCCCAGCAACCGGCTGCTGTTATGAATGAAAATAAAGCCCGCTACAATGGCTGAGTCTCGATCAATACCCACGCGAGCATGCGGGTCGAGCAATGTTGTGGCACGTGTGGTAAGGGCGGCTGGCCGAAAAACAAAGCGGCGCAAAGCCATTGCCACAATACCCACTAGAATGGCGACATTAACCACATCCGCCAGCAGGCGATACAGGTCGCCAAATATGCCAGTATGGTTTAGCAAACGCCAGTTTGTGTAGGCGTAAATCAGATCGCCAAGATTGATCAATAAGAAGGCGATAAAGCCCCAACCAATCAGGCCGTGTAAAATGCTGGGGATTAGCCGAAAGCGAAAGACCGGCTGAAACGTAAAGAACTTAAAGAGCGCTGAACCTGCTTTACCTGAAACTGTTTTCCAGTCTGGTTTACCCTTGCCGCTGGAGATGGTCTGGATAATGCGCTGCGCGCCTTTCCAAGTGAAATATAGCGAAATGACCACCGCGACGGCAAAAAGGATTTTCTCAATAGGTGTCAGCATGTTTCCTCCTTATGGGATTTGTTACCGTACAAATGGCAAAGCAGCATGTATTCCAGCAGGATAGTTGTGCCAGCATGCCATTAAAAATCCGCTTAAGTATGCATAACTATCAGGCCAAGCTTACATCTGCCAGGTTGGTGAGCAAATCTGCCATCAATTCAACCCGGTGCTTATGAACGTATTCCCATAGGTTTGTTTCGGCATGTGTAAAGACGCGCGCCACATGCCGCACCAGATACACCGACTGCGAGATATTAAACCCTTCGACTTTAACCTGTTTCACCCTGCCCAGCGCCAGGCTGCGCGAGGCCATCATCTCAGAAATAAAGGTAATGCCAATGCCTTTTTCAACTGCCATTTGCACCGCCTCAGCATCTCCTAACTGCATGACAACATTTAAGTTATCAGGGTCTATACCATGCTTGCGCATATTATCGAATAAAACTTCAAACGTTCCAGAATTGGTTTCCCGGCTAATAAAAGGCTGTTCCAGCACATCCGCCGGTTTTACCATCTCCAGACTGGCCCAGGGATGATGAGCGGGCACGATCAAGATGACGCGATCGTCGAGCAGCGGTTGGCATTCGAGCTCACGATGCTCAATATGACGTCCAACAATCCCGAGATTCAAGAGCTGGGCAAACAAGCCATCCAACACATCCTGACGGCGCATCAAACTCACACGTGTACGCACATGAGGATAATCATGCTGGAATGAAGCTAGCAAGTTCGGAATAAAATACCTACCCGAGGTCGTTGCGCAGCCAATCGCCAACTCCCCGGCTACATCTCCATTGACATTGACCAGCGCGTCTTCCAACAATCGAGCCGAATTCAACACATCGCGCGCCATCGGCAAGATTACCACTCCGGCTTCGCTGAGCTGAACTGACCTGCCATGGCGCACAAACAATTCAACACCGTATGTTCGCTCAATGGATTGAATATTCTGGCTGACGGCTGACTGCGATAAATGTAAACGCTGCGCCGCGCGGCTAAAATTTAACTCTTCTGCCGCTGTGACAAAGACTTTTAATTCTGGAACATTGATCATATTTCATCTCCTAAACCCAATCGAGCCATCCCACAGGATTGAGATT
>JBBRWF010000283.1:0-6354 GCA_038249405.1 Anaerolineales bacterium | reverse complement strand
GTTGCCGGGTCACAGGGGCACAAGTTGGAGGCTGAGCAATACTGCCAGCAATCTCTCGAGCTTGCCTTACTGGTTGGTAACCGTGAACGCGCTTCCACTGCTTTGAATAATCTGGGCGCGCAGTCAGGTGAGCAAAAAGAATGGCAAAAGGCCTGGGATTATTACACCCGCGCTTATGCCATGGCTCAGGAGACGGGTAGTCAATATGGAATTTCCCTTTATGAAATCAATCTGGCGATGGTGGGGGTTAACCTCGGAAAAATGGACGAAGCACGCCAATTTTTAGGCGAGGGCGCCAGGCTCGCGCAGCGAATTGGCGCTAACACGATCTATGTTTTTGCAATCATCTATTATGCACTTCTGGTTTACGCTGAAGGGGATGTGGAACGCGCGCTGGAATTGTTTGGTCTTGCCAAAACCAATCCGGCTTACGAAAGCGAATGTGAACGGGAAATTAACATGTATCTTGAAGAGTGGAATCTGGATTCTACTCGTGTTCGGGCTGGTTTGGAGCGCGGCTTGCAGCAGGATTTTAACCAGGTTTTGAATGAACTAACCGGCCTGAAACCTCCCGCATAACCTGATCCAGTCTTCCTACCCTGATGCTGAAGTTTTGTATTCTCATCTAATCGTTAAAATAAAAAAGACCTGCCATCCTTTTGGTAGGTCTCTTTTACGTAATTCTATCGGCTTACTCAGCGGCAATAACAACTGGTGGAGCAACTGTCTCGATGGTTTTGATCTCACGATAGGTCAATGTCCAAACACTGGACTCGTAAGTCAGCCCCCAACCACGCACCAAAAATACAGGAGAGAACGCCACGCTGACAAACAGTGGCAGACTGATCACACCTGCAAAGATCCAGGGCCAGTAATCCGGAGCGGAGAGCAAGCTGGCGATCCCAACGGTCAGCAGACCAGGGACGACTGCCACTACCAGGCCGCCAATGGCGGTGATGACGGAGACGATCAGCAGGGGGATGATCAGTAAAAAAAAGACAAGACCCCAGGCGATCTTGATTCCGATCATTACCAGCCACATCAGGCCGACACTCTTCCAGTTTCGTCTCAACATGGCAAATGCCTGTCGAATCGTTTCCATAACACCGCTGCCTTCCAGGACGCTGATCCGCCAGGAAAAGTCGCGCACGACGTTCAAAACAACCATTAGAACAACCGTAACCAGGATCGAGATGAAGGCCAGTCCAATCCCGGCAATCAGGTTGGTAATAAGGCTGGTTTGTATTCCAGATAAGGCCGCTGTGACAATCCACCAACCGATCAGTCCCAGGAAAACGAACA
Source organism: Anaerolineales bacterium (assembly GCA_038249405.1). GTDB lineage: Bacteria > Chloroflexota > Anaerolineae > Anaerolineales > Villigracilaceae > UBA5195. The sequence continues at coordinate 5,052 of JBBRWF010000283.1, read as the reverse complement.
GGACCAGTACAGGGAGATTGATTACAAAGTTGATCAGAAATAGCTGCCAGGAAACACGTGACCAGCCGTATCTCCAGCCTTGTCGGAACCCAACCTTGATACCCGATTGTTCATACTCATTCACCATGCGAATGGTCGCAGTCTCAGCGACATAGCGCAGGATGGCTCCGATGAAGCCGAAGATCAGAAGCATGACAAATACGGTGACAGCTACGGCAATGACCATGCGGAATTCAATCGGGTATTGATCGCGCAACTTTTCAATTCCGGCCCCTGCTTGCCGCAAGCCATCGGCTATTTTTTCCCTAGGAGTTTCACCCTTTAATCCCTGCCATTCGTATTGTGGGGTGGTATTGTTGTTAGTCCTGCTGGACGAACTGCTACTGTAATTACCGCTGGATGAACCTCCTGCCACGGTGAGTGCCAGGATGAAACCGAAAACCCACAACATGCGATAGTTCCACAGGATATGCCAGGAACGACTGAGAATTTTCTTGATATCTAACATGGTATACACTCCTTTTGAATGGTGCATTTTTAGAAACAGGCGCAAAGCACTTTTATTGCGCGAATGTCTGAATGTTTTCCGGTTGGGATAATTGATTTGTTTGTTTCAACCACCAGGATGCCGCCCAGCCGAAATAAATAACGGCTAGAAGCGCCTGCCAGAGGATCGATCCCAGCCAGTCTTCAATGACCAGATTGGCGTTGTTCAACACCTGCAATAGCGTTTGATCAATGAAGCCGGGTTGGCTGCCAAATAAATTTATCAGTGTGCTGAACCATTCGGCCTGTGGTGGGTTGAATTGCAGCCAGGGAAATGCGCTGCCCAAAAGGCCGGCATCCCAAACGTTCTGTGTCAACCAACTTAGCGCAAAGGTCACCTGCAAAAAGGTCCACGCGCCTAATAACACGAAGGGGATCAGCCACCAGCCGATCTCAAGTGCTTTATGCAGATGGGGTGCTTCAGAACGGCGTGGAAGATTCAGCGTTAACTTCGCGACGAAGCGCTCTGTCATCATAAAATCGCCGGTCGGGATAGCTTCGTGCAGCAGGTTGGAGAGACTTTGCAGCTGTTCCAATTCGGCCAGGCATTCGGGACATTTACCCAGGTGGTTTTCAACCTGGCGCAGGCGATTTCCGCGCAATTCACCATCGCTGTAAGCGCTCAACCATTCTTTGACATGTTCAGGCAATTTCGGCCTCCTGATTGCTGATTTTTGTTACCAATAATTCTTTTAATCGTTCTCGTGCGTAATTAAGGCGGGACATGACTGTGCCCAGTGGAATATCGAGTACGGTTGCAATTTCTTGGTAAGAAAGGCCGCTGTACTCACGCAGGATCAATATAGCCCGGCTGGTTATAGCCAGAGAGAGCAGCGCCTGCTGGACAATTAAGGCCCGTTCCTTTTGCAGGTAACGTTCTTCCGGTCCTGCCTGGGGTTCTGCGATGTTGAGCGAGTCAAGCCCGGTCGGGGGTGATTTCGGCTCACGTCGCAGGGTATCCAGCGCGGTGTTGACAGCGATCCTGTACAACCAGTTACGCAGCGAACTGCCTGGGCGAAAATCTGGCAAGTGCTTCCAGGCCCGGATGAAAGCCTCCTGCGCCGCATCTTCCGCCAGGCTTACGTCGCCGCACATACGGTAGACAACACCTACGACACCTGTATGGTGGTGGCGGACAAGTTCTCCAAAAGCGTTGCGGTCTCCCTGTTGCGCTCGAATGACCAGCGCTGTTTCGGTGTCCGTGGGGCAGGTTTCCAGGTGCATTTCCTTTCTGTCTACTCTTATAATGTTAACGCAACCTGCGTTTGTTTTATTCGGAAGTTTTGAAATATTAACATAGAACCGTTGAATATCTAGAGATTACAAAATCGAATGGCGGCCCCGCCAATAGTGTTATTTGGAGCAGGTAGTGTTCCCGTTACGGCCAAAGCTCATCTTTTTTTGGGTGTCAAACGACCCAATGTTTATGTTAAATTATGCTCGGTCTGAGCGGGGTATAATCGCCTCCAAATGGAGACGGGTATGCATGATCTTTTGGAAGCACAAGCAGGCATTTTATTGCGCGCCAGCGGGCGCAAATTGGCTACGGCTGAATCCTGCAGCGGCGGGTTGATCGGCCACCGGCTCACCAATATCCCGGGGTCATCCGATTATTACCTGGGTGGTGTCACCGCCTACGCTTATCAAACCAAGGTAGCCCTGTTGGGTGTTTCCTGGGATACCCTCAACATGTATGGCGCTGTCAGCCGCGAAGTTGTGCTGGAAATGGCGTGCGGCGCGCGCAGGATTCTCGGGGCTGATATTGCGGTCAGTGTCAGTGGTATTGCCGGGCCGGGCGGCGGGCTGCCCGGCAAACCGGTGGGCACCACCTGGATAGGACTCTGTGACAGCCAGGCTGAATGGGCTCAGGTTTTTTGTTTCTCCGCTGACCGCGAACAAAACAAATCGCTGGCTGCCGATGCAGCGCTCAGCCTTATTGTTGACTACTTGAATGGCGCGCGTTCTCTGGATGCCGACAATCGTTGATTGGATGATAAATGCAAACAGTTGTTCTGATTTCTGCCAACGCCGAGTGGCGTTCTATTAAACCCCTTTTCCCCAATTCCGAGCTTCAAATCTCAGCGCTGGGCGAATGGTTTTCCCACACTACCGCGGATCAGTCAGTAATCTATTTCCATGGCGGTTGGGGGAAAATTTCTGCGGCAGCCACAGCCCAGTATGTTTTGGACCATTTTCAACCCGATCTTCTGGTGAATCTAGGCACCTGTGGCGGTTTTGAAGGTCGTATTGAGACCGGCGCAGTTATTCTGGTGAACAAGACAATCGTCTATGACATCATCGAGCAGATGGGTGACGCGGATGATGCCATTCGCGCATATTCGTCTGATCTTGATCTTTCCTGGCTGCCTCAGCCCCTGCCGCAATCAGTACAGCCGGGTTTGCTGGTTTCTGCTGACAGGGATATCGTGGCGCAGGATATCCCGATGCTGATTAGCCGTTTTAACGCTGTGGCCGCCGATTGGGAATCGGGTGCCATTGCCTGGGTGGCAAACAAAAACCACGCCAGATGCCTTATTCTGCGCGGTGTCAGTGACGTGGTAGGCTTGGGTGGGGGAGAGGCTTACGGAAATATTGAACTGTTCAGAGAGCGTACAAACCAGATCATGGCTCGTTTGGTACAAATATTGGATGCATGGCTGCCATTCATTGACAGGTAATCATATTTCCCGCGAGTCACAGCCCATGGCATGGATGAATTCCACTGTCATGCGTGCGGTGGCACCCCACACCAATTCCCCATCGTACGGAAAATAGGTGATCACCGAGCGGTTTGTTTCCTTCCGCACGAATTCCTGCCAGTTTTGCCGGTCTGCCAGCCAGCGCAGCGGCAGAACAAACACCCGATCCACCTCGATGGTGTGCATTGTGAACGCATAAGGCCAGGGGAAGACGCCCACGATAGGCGTGATAAGGAAATTGGTAACCGTCAGCATCGTGCCCATTTTTCCCAACACACGCACATCCGGGCCGCGCAGCCCAATTTCTTCATCGGCTTCGCGTAAGGCAGTTTCCACCGGCCCGGCATCCTCAGGATCGGTGGCGCCGCCGGGAAAAGAAACCTGCCCCTTGTGATGTTCCACAATATCGGTGCGGCGCGTATAGAGCAGGTACCATTCATCATCAACGATGGTAAGCGGCAGAAGAACTGCTGCCGCGCGCGGAGCGCGTTCAGCGAACTGTGGAAAGGGTTTTTCGTGGAAGGATTGGTGTTCGGCGGTATCTAGCCGTGCAGCAATCTCAGCTTCAGATAAGTGGGAATACATACTGTGATTGTGTTAATCGGCCCGTATCGGGCTGCCGCAGTACGGACATTCTGCATTGAAAGGGTCGATCCAATCCGCTTCATCGCTACGCAGAGGTCCTCCACAGGCTGGGCAATGGCTGGGCAGTTTCGCAACCGCGTCTGGTCGATGCCGGGTGGGGCTTTCTACACTTGCCGGTCCCTGCCCCCCGAACATTTTGGAAATTTCCAGGGCTTCGTTTTCCAGACCGCGCATTTTCAATTCTTGCACTACCCGGTTCCCGGCACGGTAAAACTGGGGAAAACGCCCACTGTTTGCCAGTAGTTCCAATCCATGGCGGATATGCGCCGTGCCTTTTTCGTTTTCATTCAACTGGATCAGCGCTCGCCCGGCTTGAATGAACAAAAATGGCGCGCGAGGACCCATCCTGTTTTCTGCAGCAATCGCCAATTGTTCAAAGATCTGCGCAGCCTGGGTATAATTACCGAGTTCCATCAGTTCAAAAGCTTGTTTCAATGCGGGGGGCATGTTTGGATTGGTCTGACGGCCAAAAGCAAATCCACGTCGTCGCATTATTCCTCCTCTGTCTCAATTTCCGGTTCAGCGTTTGCGTTTTCCGCATCTCTGCGGCCTAACTTTGTAATCATACCTACTTCGGTCAGTAGTTCAATGGCACGCGGGTCCTCACTGGCTTCAATGCGCCGTCCAAAAACCAGGAAACCCGTATGCGCCACCATCCGATCAGTGGGACGCAACCGGCTGGGTTCAACCTTGTAATAGCGCAGCAGAACCTCGCACATTTCCAGGAAAGCGAACTTATTTCTCTGCAAGGCCAGTAGCAGCTTTTCAACCTGGTTAAAGGTTGGGATCAATGAGCAGAAAAACCCGCCGGGTTTGAGCGCGCCGCGTACCTGTTCAATATAATCATAAGGGTTCGGCACATCCAGAAAGAACGCGTCTGCGTTGGTATCATCCATGCCTTCGGCAATATCTTTAAGTTTAAATTCAACACGGTGATCCAATCCCAGGCGGGTCAGGTTTTTACGCGCGAGTGCCTGGAATTCAGGCCGCCGCTCATACGAGATAACTTTTCCACCATCTCCCACGGCATGCGCCAGCGCAATGGTCATCGATCCTGAACCTGTGCCCGCTTCTATCACGCGCTGCCCCGGGCCAATCCCCATGTTGACCATGATGAAGCCGATTTCCTTTGGGTAAAGGATTTGTGTGTTACGCGGCAGGT
>JBBRWF010000282.1:0-6374 GCA_038249405.1 Anaerolineales bacterium | reverse complement strand
CTGTGGATGTGGTCAGAATGCGCTTGCCATCCGTGACCATCACCTCTCCATTGGTGCCCAGGTCAATGGCGATCATTGGTTCTGTTGCATTGTCAAAGCCAAAATAAGCCAGACAAGCCAGAGCATCCGAACCTACAAAACCGCCAATTAGCGGTGGCAGTGAGACCTGCACACCTTCAGCAAAAATGCCATCCATCAAGTAACTGGCATCCTTTATCGAAGCGCTGGAATGTGGTTCAAAAGGCATGACTGCAAGTTTGTGAATGGGCAGGCGTGCCAACAGATGATGCATGGCGACATTGCACACGATAGTGACGCGCTGGATGCGGCTGCGAACTTTTGCCGAGAGTTTAAGTGCATCTACGGCCTGGTTAATGGAAGCCAGCGCCAGGCGGTGCAATCTTTCGCTGTTCTCTGCGCTGGTAAGGGCGGCGTTCAAGCGTGAAATCACATCGGCCCCATAAACAGTTTGCTGGTTCAGCCCGGCGGCGCCTGCGCACACTTCTCCATCATCCAGCATGGTTAAAAATGCTGCGGCTGTGGTGGAACCCAGGTCAATGGCGAGGCCCAGCGGTGAGTCTGTCTGTTTGTAGCGCAAGCTGTTGCGGAAATTCTTATTTGAATAGACCAGAATAGGGGAGAGTACCACGCGCGCATCAGTTTCGATTCGCGCGCAGCAGGCCAGACGGTTGTCCAGAGCCAGTTCACCGGGGGTCAGGTGTTTCCGTTCAATGGCATCTGGCGCAGCTACGCCCGCCTCAACCAATACCTTGCACTTGCCGCAAGTGCCTCGTCCGGCGCAGGGCTGTTCAAGTGGCAGCCCTGTCTGGGCAACTGCATCACCAATTGTAGTGCCGGTGGCAACTTCTGCAGTTTTGGTTTCTGTTCCGTAGATGACTGTGAGAATAGGCATGGATTTGCTGACCGTCCTGGAATTTTTTTGCCGGTTCTGAAAATTGTAAAATTACATACGGAAAAATTGTGCCTGCTTTAGCGTGCCGCCAGGAGGAATAAGAATATATTCTTCTCCCACTTGATCGAGGCTGATCGCCATTGCCACCAACTGCTCAAGAAACACATCCGAGCCGATGATTTCTTCATAGCGCATTCCCCAGCGGGAACAGTATTCAGCCACTTCCAGGGCTTGAGGCCGGTAGGTTTCCAACTCTTGCTGGTTGCGTGCTACCATCGTCAGGCGCTTGTAATTGTGGTATTGCGTATCCATCAACCAGGCAGTTTTCTCAGGGCCGTATTTTAGTTCCAACTTGTTATGCTCCGAAAGAGGGTTGGTCGCTGCTTCCAGCCAGCCTTTGGAAAGATAATATGTTCCCGGTTCTTTGTCGATTTCTTCTCGATATGCCTGGTATGACCCAAGCAAAATGGCGATGCAATCATCGGTGCGCGGAATGAGCAGGAAATGCTTTCCGGCCTGGATATTATCCAGGCCGTTTCCGCACAGGCCATATCCCAGAACGATCAGGCTGGGTTGTTCGATGCTGTCTATGGCGTTCTGAATGGTCTGGCGCAGGTTCTTTGGAACTGCATGCAAGCCATAGTCGAAAAACGAGACTCGCGAACGCCATTCTTCTGGAATGATGTTTTCCAACCAGTGTTCGAAAACCTGGCACGATAGAATCACAACCGGTCGCTCCGGTGAATTGGCTGCGCTCATGCGCTTGTTTTCTCTTTTTCGCGTTTGCGGAAGGCCTTGATCCAGCGCATGCCGTACTCATCGCGTCCCATTGAAAGGTCAGCCGCCAGAACGGCGGTGTTAACTTCGGTCAGCAACGGGTTGGTGATTGGGCAGGTCAGCCCGGCATGGATCGCCATGGCGATAAAGGTTGCATTAATATATTTGCGGTCGGGCATGCCAAATGAAATATTGCTGGCGCCCATCGATATGTTAACCCCAAATTCCTTGACCACAAGCGCAATCGTATCCAGGGCAATACGTCCAGCCCGGCTGTCTGCGCTCATCGCCATTGCAAGCGGGTCGATGACCACATCTTCGATAGGGATACCGGCCTTTGCAGCACGTTGGATTATTTTGACAGCAACAGCAAAGCGTGCTTCGGGGGTCATCGGGATGCCGTTATCGTCCATGCACAAACCGATGACGGCTGCGCCATATTCTTTAGCCAGAGGAAGGATAGCATTGAGCGATTTTTCTTCGCCGTTGACAGAATTGATCAGGGCTTTGCCTTCATAAATAGAAAGGGCTGCGGCCAGTGCCAGGGGGTTGGCGGTATCGAAGCACAACGGTACATCCACCACTTCCTGTACATTGCGGATGATCTGTTGGATTAACACCGGTTCGTCCGCGCCGGGAACGCCAGCATTGATATCGAGCACAGGCGCCCCAGCTGCAACCTGATCCAGGGCGTCTTTACGCACGATGTCAAAGTTTCCCGCTTGAAGGGCTTCGAGAACGGCTTTTCGCCCGGTTGGGTTGATACGTTCACCAATGATTACGGTTGGCAGGTCACGGTGAATTTTAACGGTCTTGTTTTTAGATTTTAATAGGGTGATCAGGTTTTCGCTCATATTTCCTCTTGAAGTAAATAATTATAGCAGGTGTGGGGAATGTTTTAGGTTGGCAAGTTAGATGTTTTGTTCGCGAGATTCGGCATCTGCCAATATTTTTTCAATTTTTTCAGCGGTGCCATTTGGCAGCGACAGTGTTTGGTGAGTGCTGATGATCTTTTTCAGTTTCTTTGCCACCAGTTGGGCAGTGTCCTGACTGCCTTTTTTCTCCCATTGGGCATATGGGTTCCTGTCCAGTACGGTCGGCACCCAGGCTTCGGTGCGGCACAGGGCAGCCGAGGCTGGCTCTGCGATGAAATGACCGTTTGACCCGACTTTTTCCAGCAATTCGAGCATGATTGTCTCGCGGTTGACCTGTATTCCGCGCATAATACGCGCGGTCATGCCGATGATTTCATCGCTCAAGACGAGGTAAGATAGTGAACCGATGTCTGCGCAGTCCAAAAATCCAACATCATGTACCAGGGAAGCGCCGCTCAACGAGGACATCAACACCTGGATGGCAGCCTCCGCCCCGGCCTGGGCATCGATGCCCTTGCTTTCTGATGCGCCAGCCGTGCCCATGAATGGTATTCCCAGGTAACGAGCCAAATCCACGGCCGCTGCACTGTGCAGGCTCATTTCAGGAGATCCATAAGCAGGGCGGGCGGTGCGCAGATCCATCATGGATGGCACGCCGCCTATTACCATTGGAGCGCCGCGTTTTGTGAGCTGCACAATTGCCAGGGCAGTCAGGACACTTGCCAGATGCATCACCAGCGCACTGGCTCCGCTGAATGGCGACTCCAGCCCCACGGTTGGCCCACCAAGGCAGATGATGGGAATATCGTGTTCAGCTGCCCAGCGCATATTTGCGACCGGCAGGTTGGCAAGGCGCAGTGGAGACTCATAGGTGGTGAAGAAAGCGTAAATAGGCTTGCGGCGCAGCGCGGTTTCGCTTTCTACCGCGGCGAGTGCCATTTTGTGGATATCAGCCAGAGTTTCTGTGGTGTTTGCCCAGGCGATCAGTGGTTTGGTGGTATTGGCGAGCATTTCAGCAAATTCATAGATGGGCGATAATACTGGGGTTACATCGTCAAACAGGCTCAGGCTCATCACATAGTCTATGTTTGGCAGGGCATCGCATACCAGTGCGGTCATCCCGGCATCCCCTCGGCGTGCGCGCCGGCGTTCTCCGGTTTGCGGATCGATGAAATAGGTACAGGTTGGGCCAGGGCCAAAGTGGACATGATCTGGAGCAACCCGCATTTCTTGCGTGTAATCACGGCTCCACAAGGTAAAAGTGCGCGGTGTAGCAGCAATCGCATCCTGAATGATATGCGCTGGTATACGCACCTGGTCGCCTTCTACATCTGCGCCGTGAGCTGCCAGTAGTTTTTTGGCATCTTCATTTTGGATGCGTACGCCCACGCGCCATAAACATTCCAGGGTGGCGTGAAAAAGCTCTTTACACTGCTCATCTGATAGGACACGGAATTGGGGTGTCTGGGTTCCAGAATGATTGGCAAGAATCATTTATTTTCGCTCCATAATAATCAAAAGTTAACATCACTGGGTTATACGTGCCCGTAATAGTCACGATGAGCAACAATTGAATACGCATAATCGAGAAGTGTACCCCAACTGAAGACCGGGATGTCGATAATACGCTGCAAAGCGCGGGCGAAAGGTGGAAAGCCAGTACACTCCAGCACCATTGCACCCATTGAAGAATTTTTGCGGTAGAAATCGACGGCTACTTCCAAAAATTCAGATTCAGCTTTGTCATAATCTGCGGAAGGTGGATCGGTGCGCAGGCCATTTGTCCACAGGTGGTCAAATTCCTCACAGCGCAAATCATCCATTGCGCCGCCGATGATGTAATTTGATCCTATTTGAATGCCCACGGCACTCAGATGTTGGTCGGTAAGGTATTGTGAGTTCGCCATTAAGATACCGACCACTTTTTCTGGGCTGATTATTTGTTGCGCCAGTGGTACTTGCAGCAGGCTTGACATGAAAACCGGAATATTTACATGAGCCGCAACTTCACGTTGAAAATAGGCGAAATATCCACACTCGCCGATAATGGCGCGGCAGCCCATTTGTTCCAGGTTTTTGGCGGCGCGCAGCAAAGCTGCCAGGCAGGGTGACTTGTCTGGCTCAACCACCAGCCGCCGGATATCCACATCTCGCGCAATCTCGTATTGGATGGGAAAGGGATAGCCGCTGGCATTGCGCACATCTCCTGGAAAAGCAGGATAAACATCATCCAGCAGAATGACACCCAGGCCCATGCCGTAGCTGCGTTGATTATTTCGCGAAGTGATGCGTTGAATGCCGGGATCGTGAAGTTGGTGTAGGCTCATGGTAAGAAAATCCATGCAATTAAAAATGCGTATAGCCGCATCTGATAACATGGATAAGATTTGATGTTATTTTCCGATTTTTGAAAGTGCCTGGTCAATGTCTGCGATAATATCGTCAGCAAATTCCAGCCCAACTGAGAGACGAATCAGCCCATCGTCGATGCCTGCCTTATCGCGCTCGGCCTGGGTCATGTGCTCATGTGTAATGGTGCGCGGATGCATGCAAATGGTGCGGCTGGTTCCAAAGGTGACAGCATGAATAACCAACTTAAAACTGTCCATCACCGTGCGGGCGCTGGGAATTCCGCCTTTGACCACAAATGAGAGCATCCCGCCCCCGGTTTTCATCTGGCGCTGTGCAAGGTCATACTGTGGGTGAGTTTTTAGCCCGGGGTAGTTGACCAGCTTGACCTGCGGCTGCTGGGCCAGATATTCAGCCACTTTTTGAGTATTGACGCTGTGTTTTTCCATACGCAGGGAGAGAGTTTCCAGGTATTGCAGGGTTAGCCAGGAATCGAATGGCGGCATGATCGCGCCGACGAATTCGGTAGTGTTCCAGCGGATGTCTTCTGTAAGGTCTTCCGGTCCAATAATTGCGCCGCCTATTACAGTGGCATTCCCTGCTAGAAATTTGGTAATGCTGAGCAGGATGATATCCGCCCCAAAATCCATTGGGCGTTGGATGGCGGCAGTGGCAGTGGTGTTATCAACCATCAGTGGGATATTATGTGAATGTGCCACATCTGCCACTGCTTTGATATCTGTTACAAATAGGGCGGGGTTGCTGGGGGTTTCCACCCAGACCAGTTTTGTTCTGTTATCGATTTCTTTATCCCAGGATTTGGGGTCTGCCGGGTTCTCTACAAAACGAAACTGGACATTGCATCGTTCAGGGAAGATGGATGCGGCCTGTTTGTACCCCTCGCCAAAAATATTTAGACTGGTGACAATATTATCGCCGGGCCTGGCGATGGTGAAGATTAAATTAAAGAGTGCCTGTGAGCCTGAACCGGCTGTTACCGCTGCCTGACCGCCTTCGAGTACTGCCAGACGCTGTTCTAGAATATCTGCGGTGGGTGTTTTGGTACGCCCATAAACAGGGTACGGTATCGTATCAAAATTTTGGTAAGGATACGTCATTGAAGGAATCATTGGCGCGGTAAAGGCGCGGAAACGTTCCAAGTTTTCATCCGGACGAAAACCAGCGTGAAGTGAGTTTGTTTCAAACCCCAACTTGTCATTGGGCGTTACGGGCCGTTGGAAGCTTGGGTCAAATTTCCAGGGGTTGCGGATAAAGAATTGTTTTTTTTCGTGCATGGTGATGCTGCCTCCAATGTTGTGATGAGTGGTAACCGTCTCACCTAAATCGAGATATTGGTTAATTCCTGTTGAGACATGTGGCAATAGATTAGATGGCCTTCTCCCATATCTCTTTTGGGTGGCTCTTCTTGTTCGCAAATACTGCCGATTTTGAATGGGCAG
>JBBRWF010000281.1:0-6394 GCA_038249405.1 Anaerolineales bacterium | reverse complement strand
TTGATTGGGGTTGATGAAAAACGAGGTATAGCGCTGATATGAGACATTTTCCGATGTGCCTCGGATGATGACCCAAAAGCGTTGATGACCATCAAGGCATTTTGTCAAAGCTTTCCAAACCGCAGAATCCGTGAGACGCACACCCAGGCCGCAGCTCGGCAAAGTACCCTGGTAATACCAGGAGAAAGTTCTCTGTTGAATGGATTGGCTCTCGTTGGGGGCGAACACAATTACATCGGTGGGTTTGGAGTTTTTCTCAACATACAAAGCAGCTTCTGGCCATTGCTCATTCATGTCTTCGACATAATAAACCCCCAAACTGGGCACAATCAAAATGACTAAGATACTGATTGAGATTAATAAAGGCAGCACTTTGCGGGCGTTGTATAATCCTAAAGCTAACAAAAGATACAGAGCCGGGGCAGCGCTAATGGTGTAATAGTCTTTATAAACCGGGATGATCAGGAGCGAAATCAGGAATGGCAGCACGATCGGGCACAAAAGCCAGCTACCGACCAGAATGAGTTTCGCTTTCAGATCTGAAACTTCTGGCAGGTTGTCACCTAACCTTTTGACAGATGTCAACCAGTTATTTTTTCCTTGCCGAGCAATATAAATTAAGCTCCCAATGAGAAGTAAGACTCCAGCAGCAACATAACTGGCAAGAATAACCTCCTGACCGTACAAGCGACGCGAGGGCAGGATAAACCGGTAGACCGAATGCAAAGGTTCCGAAAGCGCGGGAACGGGCATTTTCCCAACATTTTCAGCCACCGCCCCTCCTACGCCGTTCTGCCCGATGACCAGGATGTAAACGTAAGGGACAAAGGCAGCCAGGATCAAGAGCTGACAACTTAACCAGGCGAGGGTTAGGTTTTTATACTTTTTCCACTTGAAAAGAAAGACCAGGTTTTGCGCTGCGAGGATAAAAGCTCCAAACGTGTGGCTGTAAATCATCAGGATGCTGGCGACCCCATACAGGCAGAAGTAAAGCATCTTTTTTTTCTGAAAAGCCAGGATAAAAAAGAGGAATGACAAAAGCGACATCAACTCAAAGAAACTGTAGAACCGGGCAATTTGGGAGTAGTAGATTTGGAACCCGGAAATTGCCATCAGAAAAGCGCTTAACAGCCCGACGGTTTTGCCAAATAATTCCCGCCCAACCAGATAAATAAGTACGATCGAGCCGATTCCAACCAGGGCGGAAAACGACCGTGTGCTGACCTCCTGAGTCCCAAAGGTTTCTACCCAAAGATGAAACGGAAGATAATAAGCCGGTGGCTGATCGAGACGGCCAGAGGTCAGCATCTCTGGAATGTTTTGTTGGGCCTCAATAACCGTATACATTTCATCAATCCAGTAGCTTTCGGTGCCCAAATCATAGAAGCGCAAAATTGTACCCAGCAGCAAAATGAGCCCAAGCCAAAGAGCCGGGGTCAAATATCTTTGAAGCCCAGAGATATTTTGAAAAATTTTTTCAAGAAAAATAGAGACTTTTGGCATTCGAATTTCCTTGAGTGTTCTACTTAGGCTGAGGTTTGGTCACTGAGAAGCGAGTAATAAAATTCTTCCAATTGACGAATGAGAATCTTCCAGTCAAAGACGGTTACGGCCAACTTCCTGGCATTTTCTCCAAGCCTGGCCGCAAGGTCTGGATGTTCAAGCAGTGTGATTATTTTTTCGGCAAAATCCTCAGGATCCCACCGGGCAAGGAGCCCGATCTCATAGTTTTCAAATAAGGTCTGGATATCTCCAACCGGGTTGGAGATTGTGGGCCGGCCCAAGCTTATGTAATCACAAATCTTGTTCGGCCAGCGACCGAGGTTAGAGATTTTCTCAGCCAAAGGTAATAAAAAGACCTCTGCACAACCAAGCACCCAGGGAAGTTCTTCATAAGGCAGGAAGCCGGTCAAGTAAAGATTACCTTCTACACCATGAACTTTGGCCAGATCAAGAATTGATTTGGCAGGTGTCCCGGTTATGATGAGCTTGACCGCAGGATAGCGTTTTGCAACAATGGCCAAGGCTTGCATGACAATTTCTAAATCTAAATGAGAATCCAGGCTGGAAAAACCTAAGATTGGCGCTGAAACAGGCAGGCCAGTATATTCACAACAAGCCTGCTTGGTTTTGAGTTGGAAATAATCAGGCAACGCGCCTCCAGGGAGATGGAGAATCCGCTCGGGCGGCAAACCCAGAGCTGCAGCGCGTTTTCCCAAGGCTGAAGAGATAACTGTCAATCCGGCGCCTTGTTTTCTAAAAGCCTCTTCATAATAGGTTTCGATATTTCCAAAGAAGAAACGATACCACTTGGGGCGGACCTCGTTAATTAATCCGCCCCGCCCCCACCAATCATTCCAATCTGTCACCAGGGGGAGTTTGTGCTTGCGACAATAGAACAGAGCGGGATAAATGGTCGCTGGTCGAGTTTCAAAACAATGGACAAGATCGTAAGACTCCTTTGCCTGATGTAAATACAAAATTCGAGAAATGAGATTCCACCAGTCCCAGCCCGAGCGCAGCGGCCCCCACAATAAATCAGGGGTCTCAATCACGTGGACACCATCCCAATCCGATTCGACCAAACCCACTTTGCGAACATCGGCAGTGACGATTAAGGAGACCCGGTGTCCATTTTGTGCCAGGTGCCTGGCCATCGCAAACGAACGAGCCTGCGATTTATAGCGCCGGTGGTGGGAAATCATCAAAATGCCAAGCTTTTGAGTCATAAATTCTGCGCTTTATTGATTTAATAACCACTTAAGTTGGGTAACTTGCTCGAGAAATTCTTGCTCGGACTCAACTCTCAATCTTTTCATGGTCTCTTCGAGTTTCAACCTGTTCTGAAAAGCATAAATAATGCCATCTGCGATAGTTTGGGAATTATTTTTTACATAAACGGGGCAATCCTTGTACAAAAACCTGGTTGTATTTAAATCACTGACTACCGCAGGGATTTCGAAAGCCATGGCTTCTTGCATGCCACTGAGCTGAACAGCCTCATGTTTGGTCAGGACCAGCGCAAGGCCCGAATTGGCAAAAAGACAATTGTAATCATCGACCTGCAAAAAACCGGTCAAGACGATATTCGGCGGTAATGTCTCCCGCATTTGTTTCGGAAGCTTCTCCGAATGCCAGGTCATAACAAACTTGATTTCAGGCAGTAATCTGGCAGCTTCGATCATTTCTTGCAAGGGTTCATCTACCGAAAAACTGCAAGGGAAAATTACATATTTCTGCAGGGAGAGACCGAGTCTTTCCAATAAGGCGGTGTTTCCTAGATGGATTGATTGCTTTTTTGCAACCCCATCCCTGAGGACAAATGGCGTAACCTGTAGGTCAACTTTGACTTGTTCGACCAGATGAGTATTATGAACAATTACCTGACCCCGGGTAAGGAGCTTTTTTACGTAAGCCCATTTAAGCCAATTTTCATTTGTGATTCCCAGGTGGCAATCTGAAACATACCGGGCGCCTGTCAGCCAGGAATAGAACGCAACGCAATAGAGGGCAGGCGCAGGCGGGAATTGAACCAGAACCAAATCTGGTTTGCTTTGGAAGAGACATTTAAGAGTCTGGATCGACTTTAATAAATAAGAAAATAATTTCTGTATTTTTGATTTCGTTTCCCATGCATAAGAAAAATAATAAATATCCAATCCCAAAAAGGGAGCCAGAACTTCCACACGTCTTTGATATTCCACCCAAGCGATAAAGACACCTTTTCTTTGTATCGACATAAAACCTCTCTACTTTTTTGATGACCTATGTGTAGACCTGGCCATGAGCAGCTTCCCATGACCGAACTGCAGACCAGTCACCGACCAAACGTAATTCGCTCAAGAGCCGGCCTAGGCGCGCAGTGGCGCGTAACAAATGATACAGAGCGGTCGCCTGATCGAATAACATGAAAAAGCAAAGTGACAGGCAGAAGAAGACCAACAGCGCGGCCATATCGATGGCGACATGAACAGCTACCGAACTCCACGAAAAGCGATTGAGAAAATAATCGAGAATGCCATCGGAAACGCCATGCCAATAAGCCCGCTTGAGCAGCCAAAGCCGTGTGGGCAGACCGGAATGATGATTGACAACTGCCTCGGGGACAAAGGCAGCTTTTCCGCCGAGTTTTTTGAGCTTCTTGAGAATAATTCGAATCTCTTGGGCCGCCACATGTGGATTGCCAAACTGATCCATGCCCAGGAATCCGCCCGCAGCTTCCCAGGCAGCCCGCGTTAAGGCCATGTTGGCTTCACAAATATAGACTGGGAATTCCGCCAAAAGACGAGTTTCAGAACCGGGATGGGTGTAAGCACCGAGCCAGCGTTCAGACTTGGGGCTGAGCCAGGCAGGTCTTTTCTGCTGATCAAAATTCACGACAATCTGTCCGGCGACAATGACAACGCTTTTATCTAGCGCAAAGCCAGAGATGAGGTGCGCCAGCCAATCTGAGCTGACACTACAATCGTCGTCGAGGTAGGCCAGGAAAGGATAATGGGCCTCTTCAGCGCCTCGATTGCGGGCAAATGTTATTCCGGCGCGGCTTTCAAAAACATATCGGACTGGGATACCAGGTTCGGAAACGAATCGTTCGACCACATGGGCTGTCTCATCGGTGGAGCCATTATCAACCACGATGATCTCAAAGGCCATAGCGGGGTATTCCTGAGCGCGCAATTGGCCGATGACTCTGGGCAATAACCTGGCGCGGTTATAGGTGCAAACGATCACGCTGGTACAGCGAATAGTCATCGAAGCCCGCCTTTTCCGATAGTTTCGCTCGACACTGCCAGTTCGGCATAAATTCCGGCCAATTTCTCAGCAATCTGGTCCCACCCGTAGCGGGTTTCTACCAATCGCCGGCCGTTGGCGGCGAGAGCTTGAGCCAGTTGGCGATCACGGAGAAGCCGCAGCGTTTGCTCGGCAAACTGTTTAGGAGTATCTGCGATCAAGAGATGTTCACCAGCGATCACCTCCAAGCCTTCGCAGCCAATAGTGGTCGAAACTACCGGACGACCCAGCGCCATGGCCTCCAGGATTTTTAACCGGGTGCCTCCACCAGCACGCAAGGGGACTAAACAGACAGCACTTTGCCGGTAGTAAGGCACCACGTCTTCCACCGCTCCGGTGACATGAACAAACTGACTGTTGAGTGCTCGGACCTCAGGAAGTGGATCTCGCCCCACAATCCAGAATTCCACTGTCTCAGCCTGCTGTTGAATGTGAGGAAAGATTTCCTGGCAGAAATACAGCGCCGCATCACTACAGGGTGGGTAGCCCAGATTTCCAATGAACAACAGGGATGTGCTGGTGTTTTCGGGCGGCAAAGGTCGAAATTTTTGTAGGTCAACCCCATTGGGAATCACATCTACTGTTAAGTTGGGATTGGCGCTGAGGAGTAATTGTCGGTCAGCCTCAGACACTGTTGTGCAACGATCAAATTTATTGGCATAACGGGGTTCCCAAGATCCCATGGCTACGCTATTCAGCCACATTCTTAGTTTTTTGGGCCAATGCTGTTCAACACTCGAGACGCGTTCATACTGCTGGGAGGTAATGTTTTGAAACATCTCGATACTTTTCAAATGTCCAGTTTTGGGTAGCGCATCCAGGTAGAGACCCATCACAGATTCGATCTGAACGATGTCAAACTTCGTTGTGGCGGCAAGCTGCCTGATCTTGCTCACTAATTCTTCGGAATGCAAAAGCATTAGCTCTGGCGGTTTCCCTTGCAGGGCAAAGCTTAATAAGCCAGGTATCTTGGACAAACGGCTACGTTGCTGAAAACTGGTTGTTTCAACTTGGGCACAAATCTGCCGCAGATGCGAAAGCCCCTCCGCATCTTCTGGAGACTCTAAAAACGCTGCCAATGAAACTTCGTGCTTACTGGCAACCCTGCGCAGCAAGTTATAAATTCGGCTTCGACCTCCCGAATTTTGTGGATAAGGCAGATAATTGGCAATCATCAGAATTCTCATCTTTGTCTCCAGGTAAGCGCTTCGAGGTTATTTCAAAAGTGTCTTACCTTGTTCCGGCTCAGAACCAGCCTGGGTAGGCTGTTTGTTTTCAAGTGTTGCGACCTGAGTGAGAACCTGCGCGAGTTGTTGGGCAATTGAACGGCGATCATAGGCCTCAATGCCCTGAGTTGTGATCCTGAGTGGCGAGCCGGTCTTACTTTGACGATAAACATCCAGTATGGTTGTTTGGATTCCAACCACGTCATAAGGGTCAGCCGTAAAACCCAGTTTGTGCTGCTTGATGAAATCTCCCGCAGCGCCAGGGCAACTGAGTAGCAGAATCGGTGCGCTGCCAACCGCCCAATACTCATATATTTTTCCCGGGATTAGGGTAGCCCAGCCTTCGTAGTTCATCGCCAACAATAAGTCGGCAGATT
>JBBRWF010000280.1:0-6394 GCA_038249405.1 Anaerolineales bacterium | reverse complement strand
GTGAATTCATCCGCGAGAACATGGCAAATATCGTCCTGGTTGATACCGTGGAAACGCGCCGCCGCGTTTTAATTGATACTCAAAATGGAACACAACGCTGGAGCACAGTTGGCGCCAGCGCCAATATCATCGAGGCTTCCTGGCAGGCCCTGGTAGATTCAGTCGAATACGGTTTGATGGTGGCAAATTAAAGGAAAGGGAAGGGAGAATTTATGCAAGCAAAGATTGTTTTATTACCGGGCGATGGGATTGGCCCGGAAATCATCTCTGAGACTGTGCGTGTTTTGGAGGTTATCTCGGGTAAATATGGGCATAGCTTTTCTTTTGATGAGCGTTTAATGGGTGGTTGTTCGATTGATAAATATGGATCATCCTTAACAGATGAAACATTGGCGGATTGCCAGGCTTCAGATGCGGTTTTATTGGGCGCAGTGGGCGGCCCCAAATGGGACGACCCCAGGGCCAAAGATCGCCCGGAGCGCGGCCTGCTGGCGCTGCGCAAGGGGCTGGGTGTATTTGCCAACTTACGCCCGGTAAAGGTTCACCCGGCGCTGATCGATTCGTCGCCGCTTAAACCCGAAAAACTGATTGGCGTGGATATCCTGGTGATTCGTGAATTAACCGGCGGTCTTTATTTTGGCTGGCCAAAAGGCCGGGATACCAAGGATGGTCGGGAACGCGCGGTGGACACCCTGGAGTATTATGATTATGAGATACGCCGCGTGATTGAGCTGGCCTTTAAGCTGGCGCGCGGCCGCAAGAAAAAAGTTACCTCGGTGGATAAAGCCAATGTTTTAGAGTCATCGCGCTTATGGCGGCAAATTGCGGTTGAAATCGGCAGCCAGAACCCCGATATAGCCCTGGAGCATGTCTTGGTAGATACCGCCTCCATGCGCTTGATTACTGGCCCTGCCAGCATGGATGTGGTTGTAACAGAAAACATGTTTGGCGATATTTTGACCGATGAAGCCTCGGTGCTTGCCGGGTCAATGGGCATGCTTCCTTCCGCCAGCATTGGAATCTCTGGACCCGGTTTGTATGAGCCTATTCACGGTTCCGCGCCAGATATTGCTGGAAAAGGGATTGCCAACCCGGTGGGTACCATCTTATCTTCCGCAATGCTTTTAAGGCATTCCCTGGGTCTTGAGACCGAAGCAGCGCTCATTGAAAAAGCAGTGGATGAGACCATCACCGCCGGAGCCAGGACTGCCGATCTGGGTGGCAAATTAACCACGCGCCAGATGGCAGATGAAATTATTGCACGTTTTTAAGAATTTACATTCTTAAACCAGCCGGGCAGGTTAAAGAATTTTCCGGTTTGGGCATGGCATTATCTACTAATGACATAAAATGGCATTAGTAGGCCGACGGACGCTTTAACGTCCCGTTCGGTCTCAGGATGAAAAGGAGAAGGTATTATGGGAATGGAATCTAAATACATCTGGATGGATGGCAAGCTTGTTGATTTTGAAAAAGCAACCATTCATTTTCTAACCCCGGCCCTTCATTATGGCGCGGCTGTTTTTGAAGGAATTCGAGCTTACAATACCGAAAAAGGCCCGGCAATTTTCCGGCTAAAAGACCATGCAGAGCGTCTGATTGAATCTGCTGAGATCTTTGGGTTTCGAGAATTGGCGATCACCCCTCAAATGGTAATCGATGGGTGCAAGCAGGTTGTCAAAGCCAATAATTTCAAAGATTGTTATGTTCGCCCGCTTTTATATTTGACCGGGGGCGGCTGGAATCTGAATGTGGATAATGGCGTGGCGGCTATGGCCATCGCAGCCTGGGAATGGGGCAATTATCTGGGCGAAGAGGCCCTGGCCAGGGGCATTCGCGCCAACATTTCATCTTTCACGAGACACCATGTTAATGTGATGATGACCAAGTCGAAAGTTTCTGGTAATTATGCCAACAGCTTTTTAGCCAAGACAGAATCCGTCCGCCTGGGCTTTGATGAAGCGATATTGTTGGACGCGCAGGGCTATGTGGCGGAATGTACCGGCGAAAACATTTTTATTGTTCGCAGAGGCAAGATCTATACCCCGGCCACCGCGCCTGTGCTGGAGGGGATCACCCGCTCTTCCATCTTTCAGATTGCTACTGACCTTGGTTATCAAGTGGTCGAGCAGCCGATCAGCCGCGACCAGCTGTACTCAGCGGATGAAGTTTTTGTGTGTGGCACTGCGGCTGAGTGCATTGGGTTGAGTGAGATTGATTTCCGCAAGATCGGAGATGGCAAAACGGGGCCGGTTACTCGCTCCATTCAGACTGTGTTTCATGATGCGATTCGTGGAAGGGATGCGCGTTATGAAAGCTGGTGTGATTACGTGGATTAGTCAATTCCGACTAATTTGCCCATTTTTGCCCCTTGACGTATCCTGTAGCGAGGCATAAAATACTTTTCATTATGAGCAACAATTTGAAATTAGCCCTTTCCTACCGCTGGTTTGCGTTTTATTTTTATTACGGTTCCCGACTCCCGGTTACCGGTGGTGACGCTTAAGCGGTAGGCACAGAAAGACCTGTATCTACAAAGAGCGAGCCAATCGGCCCGCTCTTTTTTATTTTGGAGGAATGATGGGAAATGTGTTTACGGTTCGTGGAATTCGAGGCGCAACAACTGTGGATGAAGACCAACCCGGTTTGATTCTTTCTGCCACGCAGGAATTGCTCGAAGCGATGCTTGCAAGCAATACAGGTATGCGCTCTGAAGATGTTGGTTCTGCTTTTTTTACCGTCACCGACGATCTTTCATCCGTTCACCCGGCGCTTGCTGCGCGCCAGATGGGTTGGAGTCATGTGCCAATGATGTGTGCCAGGGAAATTCCAGTTCCCGGTAGTTTGCCCCGCTGTATCCGTGTTTTGGTGCATTGGAATACAGCCTGTGACCAGAATGAAATAAAGCATGTATACCTGCATGAAGCTGTTAAATTACGTCCGGATCTTGTAAACGGTTAAAGGTAACTGTCACCTTAAAAATTTTGGCCTTTTGAACGAGCCTGATAGAGCAATTGAAGCAAAGGAGAAACCCGTATGATGATTATTATGAAAGTAAATGCCACTCCACAACAAGTGGAACATGTTATCCAGCATATTAAAGATGCAGGCCTGGCTGTGCATTTGTCGCAAGGGATCGAAGCCACAATTATCGGTGCGATTGGAGAGACTCACAACATTAACTCTGAACAATTCGAAGTATTGGATGGGGTTGATATTGTAAAGCGTATTACCCAACCTTTTAAGTTGGCTTCCCGCCAATTTCATCCTGAAAACTCGGTGTTCCCATTGGATGGTTTTACGGTTGGCGGGGAAGAGATTGCCGTGATAGCCGGGCCGTGTTCGGTGGAGTCACGCTCGCAAATTTTGGAAACAGCCCACGCCGTAAAAGAAGCCG
Organism: Anaerolineales bacterium; assembly: GCA_038249405.1. Classification (GTDB taxonomy): domain Bacteria; phylum Chloroflexota; class Anaerolineae; order Anaerolineales; family Villigracilaceae; genus UBA5195. The sequence goes on along the minus strand of JBBRWF010000280.1, from coordinate 2,997 downwards.
GTGCCAGCGCATTAAGGGGCGGCGTTTTCAAACCTCGTACTTCTCCTTATGCTTTTCAGGGTTTGGGCGAAGAAGGCCTGGAGTATTTGGCTGAGGCCCGCGAGCAGACCGGCCTTCCAATTGTGGCAGAAATCATGTCGCAGACCCAGCTGGATGTGATGGTCAAATATGTTGATGTGCTGCAAGTCGGGGCACGGAATATGCAGAACTACAACCTGTTGCGCGCAATTGGCGAAACGCGCACCACAGTATTATTAAAGCGTGGATTAAGCGGTACGATTGAAGAACTGCTTATGTCTGCTGAATACATACTTTCGGGGGGTAACAAGCAGGTAATGTTGTGTGAGCGCGGGATCAGAACCTTTGAGACATCAACTCGCAATACTACGGACATCAATGCAATTCCAGTACTAAAAAGCCTGACCCACCTGCCCGTCATCCTTGACCCTTCGCATTCCACCGGTCATGCCGATTATGTTGCCGCTATTGCGCGAGCCGCAATTGCCGCCGGAGCGGATGGCTTGATCGTTGAAGTGCATCCGGACCCGGCGCATGCGGTTTCAGATGGCAAACAATCGCTTAAACCTGAAAGGTTTGCGGAGATGGTTAAGCAGGTTGGGCAAATTGCGCAGATCATGGGACGTAGTCTTGCAACCGTTCACAAAGCCAATTCATCCACAATCTCCGGCTGAACCAGCTGTCATTATTTAATCTATTCTGCTTTCAACCCTGCTTTTTTACAAGGAGAACCCAACCGATGATGATTATTATGTTTCCTGGAGCAAGCAAAGAGCAAATTGCCCATGTAATTGCGCATATTGAGGAAAACAACCTGTCTGCGCACGTGATTGAGGGTGTTGAACAAACAATCATTGGTGCTGTTGGTGAGAGTCACGCTGTGCCCAAAGATGTTTTTGAGGTTTTGCCGGGCGTGATGAGCGTGACGCGCATTTCTCAACCGTATAAATTAGGGTCGCGGCAGTTTCACCCTGAAAATTCAATATTTCCGCTGGATGGTTTTTCAATAGGCGGCGAGGAGATAGCGATTATTGCCGGTCCTTGTTCAGTTGAAAGCCGCACCCAGTTGCTGGAAATTGCTCAAGCAGTTCGTGAAGCCGGTGCAGTTGCCTTACGCGGCGGCGTTTTCAAGCCGCGCACCAGCCCGTATGTTTTTCAGGGTCTTGGCGAAGAAGGACTTGAGTATCTGGCTGAAGCGCGTGAATTGACTGGCATGCCGATTGTTGCGGAAATTATGGCTGTTTCGCAAGTTGATGTGATGGTGAAATACGTGGATGTGCTGCAGATTGGCGCTCGTAATATGCAAAATTACAATCTTTTGCGTGCCATCGGTGATACCCGTACAGCTGTTTTACTAAAGCGCGGCCTGTCTGCTACCATTGAAGAGCTGTTGATGGCCTCTGAGTATATTCTGAGCGGCGGTAACACGAAGGTCATGCTGTGCGAGCGCGGCATCCGTACATTCGAGACGGCAACACGCAATACAACCGACATTAATGCCATCCCGGTTCTGAAATCACTCACCCACCTGCCTGTACTTCTTGACCCCAGTCATTCCACAGGTGACTCAGCCTATGTGGCTGCCATCGCCAAGGCTGCCATTGCGGCAGGGGCAGACGGCTTGATCATTGAGGTTCATAATGATCCTGCTCATGCCCTGTCAGATGGCCGTCAGTCCCTTACTCCTGAGAATTTTGCCAAACTTATAAAGCAGGTAAAGGCCGTTGCGCAAGCAGTGGACCGGCGTTTGGTACAGCCTGCTGCAAATAAACAATCATAATCTGGAAGCAAAATGAGCAGTAATGATGATTTTGTTTTGGCCCGCGCCAAAATCGCCATTTTGGGCCTGGGCTTAATGGGCGGCTCGCTGGCACTGGCTTTAAGAGGCAAGTGCGCGGCGTTGTACGGTATTGATCCAGACACTGCCACCCTGGAGCTTGCATTACGCCAGAATATCATTGACCAGGCCGAGAACTATCCGGATAAACTTATCAGGATGGCCGATGTGCTTGTCCTGGCGGCGCCTGTTCCGGTGATATTGTCTGTGCTGGGTGAGTTGCCGCAGCTTATGCCCGAACCATGCATCGTTATTGACCTGGGTTCAACCAAGCGCCAGATTACAGCGAAAATGGATAAACTGCCGGAAAGGTTTGAGCCTGTTGGCGGCCACCCTATTTGCGGTAAAGAGCGGCTCTCGCTCGAAAACGCAGATCGAACTTTATATTATGCCGCCCCTTTTTTGCTGACGCCGCTCGCCCGTACCACCAAGCGTGCCCTGGCCGCCGTTGGGCAAATCATAACGGCGATAGGCGCTGTTGCGCAGGTACTGGATGCTTCGGATCACGACCGCATTCTAGCCAGTACAAGTCATGTGCCTTTTCTTCTCTCATCCGCACTTGCGCTGGCTACGCCCCAGGATGTTTCTCCGTTTGTTGGCCCGGGTTTCCGGTCCGCCAGCCGGTTGGCTGGTACTCCTTCGAGCATGATGCTGGGTGTGGTGCTCTCCAATCGGGAAAATATTTTAGCCGCCCTGGAACGCTTGCAGGATGAATTAGCGATTATGATTTCGATGATTGCTGAAAACGATTCGGAATTATTGAAAAATAACCTGATATCCGCGCAAAGCGCATACCAGGAACTTACCAGGACAAAGTGATGTTGGACGCGCTCCCGATTGTACCGATCACTCATCAACTGCATGCCACAATACAGGTGCCAGGTTCGAAATCAATAACCAATCGAGGTTTGTTAATCGCGTCTCTGGCACGGGGTACAACCTGTTTAAGCAACGCGCTTTTTTCTGACGATTCTCGCTACTTTGCGCAGGCGCTTCAAAAATTGGGTTTCGATATTAAATCGGATCCAGAGCGCACAGAAATAATTGTCACCGGGCTCTCCGGGCTTATTCCAGCCAGAAAAGCAGAGTTATATATCGGTAACGCCGGAACAGCCGCCCGTTTTTTAAGCGCATTTCTCACC
>JBBRWF010000279.1:0-6397 GCA_038249405.1 Anaerolineales bacterium | reverse complement strand
TTTGCTCATCGTCCGGGTATTGATCTTCGGCAAGGCCTGGCGGGATGATTCGGGTGTTTGCCAGCAGCAGTGTGCCGCCTGGCTTGAGCAAATCCAAGAAACCGGGGCGAAGCACCTCGCTCTTCTCCATCACGATTAAGCAGTCTGCCATACCAGGCATGAGCACGGGGCTGGATATAGCACCGCAAGCGAAAGTACTGATAACTGGCCCACCCATTTGAGCCATGCCATGTGTTTCACCCTTGATGATATTCTTTTCGCCATACCCGGCCAAAAGCGCCAGCCTGGACATAACGCTGCCAAAAAACAAGTTCCCCTGCCCACCAACACCGCGGATTGCCAAAGACAATCGCGCGGGAAAAATAGAACGATCTATTTCTGGCAATTCAAACTCGGTTACAGGTTCGGCAAAAAGTGGCAGAGCGGGTAGATTCAAATCGCGCTGATCAACTGCTTTAAGGACATTGGTTGGGCACATCTGCACGCAGGCTGGTGTTGAGCCGCCGCAACCACTACACATATTGTTCACGATCGGGATGCCTTCAGCATTGAGTTCAAGTCCCGGGCAGATTAAGCAGGCGTTACACTTCTTACAAACATCCGGATCTACCTTTACACGCTGAGTGCTGGCGGGAAGTTTTTGCACACAGACCCCGTCACTCACTATCAAAGTGGTATAAATACCCTTTTCAGCATCAGAAAGGGCAGTTTTTAATGCCTGTCGTATGTTTTTCTTTTCGTACGCACCCACTGAAACGACGGTTGCACCGTGCGCCTTTAATGATTCGGAAAGGTTAAAGCGCATTTCTTCGCCAGCCAGATTGGTAGGAGATGTTGGCGAAGGTTGTCCTCCAGTCATCCCGGCCCAGGAATTATCCAGTATCACTTGAACCCCCGGTATATTTCGGTAAACGGTGTTGCGCGTGGCATCCATGCCACTGTGACATTCGGTACCGTCCCCGATGACACTGATGCAGCGAGAAGCCTGCTCAGGACGTGAAAAAACGTAACCAACGCGCTCAGATTCGCTGGCGCCCATGGCGAGCCCGGTATCCAGCGCATTCATAAAGTACAAAAGGGTGTTGCAGCCAATATCACCAAAGACCACATCCAGTTGTTTTTTCTTTTTTAGCAAAGCCACTTCCTGGGCGAATAAACGATATGGGCAACCCGGGCAAATCACAGGTGGACGCGAAACCGGAACGGAGGCAGAGCTCTGGAAGTGATTATGTGATAACAGACCCATTTTTTCGGCAATCAATGCGGGGGTCCATTCAGTTAATGAGCTAAACGGCTCTTTGCCACTGATCCTGAAACCCGCATGATCAATGGTTTCTTGCAAATAACGATAACCGTCTTCAATAACAAAAATTTCACCATCGATTGATTCGCAAAATTCGCGGATCAGGTTCATTGGCAAGGGATTGGTAAATGCCAATGAAAGCAAATCGAAATCTGCACCAAGGGTTTCTCGTACTTCTCGTACGTACATATCACCCACCCCGTAAGTGATAACACCAACTTTTCCAGAGCCTTTTTCCCATTTATTAAGTGGGCTGGTTTCGACCATTTCGAGCAAGGCAGGCATACGCTCGGTTAGCACAACATCATAATTTTTACGGGCAAGCGCAGGTAATACATTAAAAGCTTTTAAGCTCTCGGGCATCTGCACAGGCTCACGCTGTTGAACTGACATCAAGCGCACCAACCCTTCGCTGTGGCACAAATTTCCGTTGGGCATTACAACCACCTGGGTCTTATAGGTACGCGAGATATCCACTGCGAGAGCGGCGGCCTCGTGCATTTCCTGGTGGTTGCGCGGCTCATAAACCGGCACAAAACAGCTTTTGAACAAATATCGCGGATCAAGTGTGTGTTGCGTGGAACTTGGCGTAAAATCGCTGGCAATGTAATACACCAAAGCACCGCGCTCTTTTACAAACAATGCTCCGCTGGTAAAAATATCACCTGCTTGAAAAAGCCCTGGTATCTTCATGGTCACAACACAGTCACGTCCGGCCAGGGAATGCCCATGCCCAACGGCTGCCGCAACTGCCTCATTCACCGACCAACCGACTTTGAGCATATCTTGAACCTGCGAAAGGCCTCGATCGATTACTTCCGAGCTGGGCGTACCGGGGTATCCATCCGCCGCATGCACTCCCCCACGTACGCACCCAACGGCAAAAGCCATATTTCCCTGTATTATTTCCACCTGACCAGCGGGTGCTTCACACATTTGCCTAACTATGTTTTTCATGATTAAAATCTCCCAAGGTTCAATTTCGAGCCTGACCAATTTTTTGCTGGAAAATTACAATTTCAGGATGATGATTAAGCATACCGGGGATATTAAAAATAAAAAGTAGCCTGCGCTACTTTTTATTTTTAATATGACAACTTTATTATTCCTATTACACCAATATCAGTTTTCAGCCTGGAGCAGGCGGCACAAGGCTGGATAATCAATGATCTCCAGTGCATTTTTGGAAAAATGGCTCAACACCCCCAGTCGTTTAAGGCGGCTAATGGCTTTGGTGACTGTCACCCGGTGAACGCCCATCAAACGCGCCATGTCATTTTGGGTCATCTCGGGCCGAAAACTGACTTGCTGCTGATCAGGACCAATCGACCCACCTTTAAAACGCACCAGGTAGATGATCATTTTACAAACGCGCATGAAGTGATCACTATTCAAGCTGTCTTGTAAAAGAACGCCATACATTCGTATTTTATGTGCCTCTGCTCGAATCAGTTCGATCAAAAGGTACGGATGCTGATTGGAGATCAACCCTTCAATCTGCTCGCGGCTGAAAAAATAACAGACGCAGTCACTCCGTGCAGATACATGCGCCTCCCCGCCATCATCACCAGTAAAACAAGATACTTCGCCAAATATGCAACCAGGGCCAACGTAATACAACACCTTCTCTGGTCCATGCAAGGTGTTTAGAATCACTTCAACCACCCCATCTTTGACCAGGTAGACTCCATTCAAAGGAGTATCCATGTCGAGGATCTGGGTTCCTTTAACAAAGGCACGGCGAATACCGAGATACAAAATTTTCTGCCAGCCAGGACATAAGTTTTCAAAAACGGGAAGTTGATATTGCATATTTCGCCTACTATATTTAAGTTTTCAAAAATAAAATGCCCAGAATGTGACAGTAATTGAATTATGCTATTTGAAAAATGGCCAGTGAAGTAACATCCTTCCCTGACCATTTTTGTAGAATATTATTATGTTGGGTGCTATATCCCTATTTTTGGAAGGCACCATTTAATAGAGATATTGTTCAAGCTATGGTTTTTTTGTAGGAAGTAACGTAGGAGATGGTTGGACGTTAACGGGCAGCGTAAGTACAGGGACTGCCGGAGTAACTGTCACCACACTCTCCCAGGGTGCCAAACTAGCAGGCTCAGCCACAAGCATTTGACGTGTTTCAACTTGATCCTGCGTCAGTAAAACCATCAGGCAGGGACTTGTGCCCGTTACCATCTGATCTAATTCATCCGAGTTAAAGTCTGATAAATTAAGAGTCTTAATCTCTTTGACTTTATAACGCAGCAAATCTGTGTTACTCATCGTCAGAAGAAATTCATCTCCAGGTTGAAAAGTGCCATAAACAGCTTCCAACTGCCGATTCCATGGTAAAGAGATTATCCGGCAAATATCAGTGCCCACCAACCATTCTGCACCTACTGGCTTCCAAGAGCCTTCCTGCACCACGCCATTGTTAAGATTAAAAATCCAGCCCCCGGGTAGTTCCAAAATCTTGGGAGAAGGAATATCCAAAAGGATTGGAGTAGGCAAAGGATCTGGCATTAATGACGCCTTTGTGGGAAAAGCCAAGAAAACAATCACCACGGCTAATAAACCAATAACAAAAAGACTCAAGCTTACTAGCAGAGCCTTTTGCAGCTTGCTGGCCTGTTCAAAATCTCTCTTCAACTGTTCCCAAAAGGTGAGGTCTTTTTCTTCTGCAACAATTTCAGGTGCCAGAGCATTATCAACTTCACCAGATGTCAAATTTTCCTGAAGTTCTTTGAGTCTGGTATCTGACTCGCTCCAGCCTTCTTCCTGAGTAGAGAGCTGTTTGCGAAGATTATTAGCGACTTCTTTAAAATCCAGATGGCTTTCCCGGTTATGGAAATACTCTATTAAATACTGGGTTTTCTCATCACGTGATTCGCCGGGTATTGATTCCCAGTCGATATTCAACTCACTGCATATTGCTAATACTTCAGCCTGAGTCGTAGATGAAGTGATCAACAGCCGCAACGTCTCGGCTGGGACGCTTCCATTTTTTATCTTTGAAGCTAATGACTCATAGCTACTTTGAAAGTTCTCATCATCTTCATTAACAAAAGGATTTTGAATATCCGTCTGGTTGTCAATCTGCTTGATCTGGTTTAAATTTTCAATAAGCTGTTTTCTTCCAAGGGTGTTCATTCCGGGATCTGACGATGAACCAGGTTTTGTTTCCAGATTCTGAGCCAGGTTTTTTAATGAATTGGTTGGCGAAGGCGTTTTCATATTCGCCAAGCTCAGGCTTCCAGTAATGCCCCGGTCAAATGTTCCTGTCGATTTTGAGTCTGAATTTTTCAAAGAGCGAGGCTGAGCATTATTCGGCGTGGTTGGCTGTGACATGCCCGGAAACGGCACATTGTTGTCAAAGGGAAATAGCTTGCGAGTTTCGGGAGGGTCGGGCTGATTTTTGAATATTTGAACAGAAACATCATCTGGCGGTGCTTCCAACGATTTAGAAGCAGGCTGATTTGCGGGCTTCAACCTGTTGGTCACTCTTTTCAAAAATTCCCCCAGCTGCCCTGTCTGCGTAAAAGGGGCGTTTTTTGGCTGGGAATCTTCCATTCCCTTGCGGACTTCCGATAGGAAATCATCATTCAAAGGATCAGCGAAATTATCCAGCGAAGGATCATTGGATTTATTATGGTCTGGTTGGAGGCCATCATCCTGAGAAGTTTTCCCGCTTACGTCTTCTGTCGCCATACATTCACTCTTTCAGCTTAAGGGAGCCGGGTTGGTAAAACAGGTTTTACAAAAATAAAAACGATTGGTAAGGTTCCACTTTCGGGTACTACTATCGATGCGCTGCGATACAAACCTGGCAAACTAAGCTTTCCGCGAGAGCCGACTTCAAGGCCAGTAAGATCAAATGTCACAACGCCATGCTGAGTTACCAAAATTCTCGTTTCGCCTGCAATATTTAGATTTACTTGCACGTTATCCACTGCTTCATTATCCTGGCGGATGCCATCTCCATTTAGATCTACGAAGACTTTTACCTCCAGGCGGGCACTTGAAAGGATAAGGGTATGTGTGGGCAGCGGCGGCATGGGGGTAGGGGTTTGAAGTTGAACGATTGTGGGAGCAGATGGTTCTTTCTTGTTGTTTTTAAAGGTTTCCAACGATGTCCACAGTTTATCGATGTATTCACTGGATCCTGGACAGGTTAAGTTGGGAGCTATATCTTTCCAGGTGACTTCACCACTAGAAGCGGGAATTTTATCCAGGGCTGCCTGAAGGCAACCAAAACCACTATGATAGGAGACCATTGTAAATTTCCAGTTGTCATCATAGTTCGCTGTAAATCCATGTGCAGAAAGGATGGATTTGGACTGCATACAGTTTGAATAAATAATCTGTGCAATTAGCGGGATACTTTGAGATGCCTTGTTGAGATCAACGCCATACTGGCAACTGGGGCAGGATGAATCGAGAACCAATGCCAGTGTGCCACGAATCAAGGAACGATCGAGCCCACTCATACTTGTGTAGGGTAGATTACAGTTGTAAAGGGCTGTTGAACAAACTTGCTGGAAAAGGACCGGATTGGTACGGAGTAACACATCGACGCCCAATTGGTTAATTTGCCCTAAACCAATTTCATCCAGAAATAATCTTTGGGTGATCGGCCAAAACTGTGATTCTAATTCCAACAGACTTTTTAACATTACCGGGGGAATGTGCTGGTCACGTCCTGCGAGCCAGATATCAAAATCGTATTGATTCTGCCAGGCGATCATTTGATCTTTTACTTTTTTCAAACCGCAAGGATTAGGGGCCGTGCCGTCCGAACCACCACCCGGGCAGTCTTTTGCATCCACCACGCCTGATGCCATCAAACGGCTTGCCAGATAATGTAAACTCTTATCAGTATTAAGCTCAGCAGGGTTTTGGGGAAAGGCTGCCCACTGTGGATGCTCACTCTGAGGGCTGTTCCACAAACTTCCACAAGAATCCGAAAAAACAACAAATTTCCCCAGGGTAAGTATCGTGAGATAATAACCTTCTGTAGATCCGGTGACCAGAATGTCAGCCTGGTTGTCTTCGCTGACAGCCCCACTGCCAGTTAATGCATGGAAACTAATAACC
>JBBRWF010000278.1:0-6410 GCA_038249405.1 Anaerolineales bacterium | reverse complement strand
TCAGTGTGTAATTGATTTGACTAACCAGCAAGTATTGACAGTAAGCTAAACGGGTAACGCGTTCTTTTTTCGGTATCATTTTGTAACAATAACCGTTTTTTCATCTACCGTCAATTTGTTCATCTTGCGTAAGTCCTATTTAACAATGCAGGGCGAATGGGCTCTTTATAAACAACGCACGACCGTAGCGCAAAAAACGCAGGTCGTGCGGTCTGACATTCATGACATATGGCGGTGGTATCTTGCGGCAAACCACACAATTCACACACTGGAAGTGGGATTCGGGTCAAATTTTTCTGACAATCTTCGCACCAGCGTGATCCCAGTTTTCCACAACCCCCGCAAGATGGTGGAAAAAGCAAATCCAACCCACTCCACAATGTGTGGTTAATAAGGTAGGACAGGCCTGGGGTTAGAGTCAACTGTTATCCACCGCCCAGATTAACTTTCATGATCTGCAAAATGGCAGGGGTCATAAGCACAATAAAGATGGACGGGAAAATAAATCCTACCATTGGCAGCAACATCTTGACAGATGCCTGGTGAGCAAGTTCTTCAGCATGTTGCCGGCGACGCATGCGCATTTGTTCAGCCTGGATTCGCAGAACTTTGGCCATACTTACACCCAGGGTTTCACTTTGAATAATAGCCGCCACAAAGCTGGACATTTCTGCCAGGTCAATACGTTCAGCCATACTCTTTAGCGCTTCACGACGAACTTTCCCAAGTTGAACTTCTCGAATAGCCCGGGCAAAAGCTAAGGAAAGTTCATTCTCCCATTTTTGTGCTACGTTCGACATGGCCGCATCAAACCCGAGACCCGCTTCAACGCAGATGGTTAGCAGGTCTAGCGCATCTGGCATGGCCTTTCGAATTTCGTTCTGGCGCTTTTTTATCTGCTCAGTTAACCATAACTGTGGAAAATAAAAACCAATTGCGAGGCCAATAATTGAATATAATAAGGCGCGCGCAATGGGTTGATGCAAAATGCTAAAAGTACAGACAAGAAATGTGCCAATGCCAAGCACCGCGGCCGCCACAAAACGAGAGGCCAATAACATTGGAGCATCCACCCAACCCGCTTTGCCACTCAATTCCAGCTTGCGGTTTGTTTCTTGCATCACGTTTTGGGGGGTATTTTTGGCTGCCATTTCTCCAAAGCGGCGCAAAAAAGGATAAATCACCCGCTCCGAGAACGGCTGGGAGAGTTCAATTTGATCGAGAGAAATTGCCTCACCACTCTGTGAAAATTCGTTTAGCCGATCGGCAAACGGATCAGAATCGTGTCTGGGCATGCGCTGACCAACATAAATCAAAATACCAGCCAGAGCGGCGACTACTAACACAGCAATCAAGACAATTACTGACCAATCCATATTACACCTCGATATCTGCGATTTTCATCATGACCGCATAACCAATAACAATCATAATCATACCAACAACCAGGGCGGTACCACCACACATAATATTTGCAAAAAACTCGCCCATGTATTTTGGATTAATGAACCAGAGTAACACAAAAACGAAAAAGGGCACACCAGAAAGAATACGTCCTGACATGACCACTTGCGAAGTCATAACCCGAATTTCACCTTTGATACGGATACGCTCGCGAATTGTGAAAGCGATTGTGTCCAAAATTTCGGCAAGCGGGCCGCCAACTTCACGCTGAACATTAACCGCGGTAATAACAAAATCCAGGTCTTCGCTCGGAATACGGCGCAGAAGGTTGTCGAGGGCTTTATCCATCGGAATACCAAGCTGCATTTCCTGCACCACACGCCGGAATTCTTCATTGATGGGCGGGGGCATTTCTTTACTGATTGCTTCAAGGGCCTGCATGGTAGAGTAACCGGCACGTAAACCATTGACCATCAGGTTGAGCATATCAGGAAGCTGACCATTAAATTTTGTAAGCCTCTTGCCTTGCTGTGAACGCAGGTAAATAATCGGTATCGCAATACCAAAACTGGCACCAATCAACGCTGAAACCGACTTTGCAGGCAAAGTCGAGTTTGTGATGAAAAACGCAACAAAACCTAAAACCGTGGCAAGAATAAAGATAAAAGCAACAAATTCTCCCGATTTAAATTTTAAATCGGCGCGAGCAAGATTTTTGGCGATACGATCACCAATAGTGGAACTTTCAACCCGCCGATTGACCCAATCAGTCAGAGCAGTAGAAGTCTCTTCCCTCTTTGTGTCGCTTTTCTTCTCATCATCATCATCAAGATAACGACCCAACCGGTCTTCGACCAGTGTTCGCTCACTATTTGACGAGATAAACACCCCGACTGCAATCAGGACAAGAATAATAATCGTGCCAATCAGCAATAATGCAAGTGGCGTCATAATGCACCTACGATCCGAAATTATTTAATAACGGCGCCCACTGCCAACACCAAAAATCGATGGGGGCAAATGAATACCAGTTATCTCAATTTTATCCATGAACTTGGGGCGCAATCCCGTGGGGCGCAACCGACCAACGATCTTACCATTTTCCATGCCCGTCTGTTCAAAGATGAATAAATCTGTTGTGGTGATAATGTCACCTTCCATACCACTTACTTCAGTGATATGGGTGATTTTACGAGTACCGTCACGCATGCGCTCCTGGTGACAAATCAAGTGAACTGCAGATGATATTTGCTCTCGAATCGCTCGAACTGGCAAATCCATACCTGCCATAAGCGTCATCGTTTCCAAACGGCTTAAAGTATCGCGAGGGCTATTAGAGTGGGCGGTAGTCATAGAGCCATCATGACCAGTATTCATGGCTTGTAGCATATCCAGGGCAGCCTCATCACGAATTTCGCCAACCACAATTCGATCGGGACGCATACGCAGAGCATTTACCACCAGTTGGCGAATAGTTATTTCACCACGTCCTTCAATGTTAGCCGGTCGAGATTCCAGCGTAACAACATGCTCCTGGCGCAATTGAAGCTCTGCGGCATTTTCAATTGTCAAAATACGTTCATCGGCTGGGATAAAACCTGAAAGTACATTAAGTAAGGTGGTTTTCCCAGAACCCGTACCACCTGAGATAACAATATTTAACCGCGACATCACACAGGCCTTCATGAATTCCACGGCCTCAGGCGTTATCGAACCATAACTCACCATCTGCTCAATCGTGATCGGGGTTTTGGAAAACTTTCGAATTGTAAGCGCTGGACCTACCAACGATATGGGTGGAATGACTGCGTTGACACGCGATCCATCCGGTAAACGGGCATCTACATAAGGGCTGGACTCATCGATACGACGGCCAAGTGGAGCCACGATTCTGTCGATTACACGCAATACGTGCTCGTTCCCTTCAAAAGTCACGGGGACTCGAACTAATTTACCCTTACGTTCAACATAAATATTTTTTGGCCCGTTCACCATAATTTCTGTGATTGATTCGTCTTCGAGCAACGGCTGTAATGGACCAAAGCCAAGAATTTCTGCTGAAATTTGTTCAAAAAGCCGCTGACGTTCCGGGCGCGAAAGAACAATATTTTCTTCATTCAGAATCTGCTCAAATAACTCCATGATGGTACGGCGAACTTCTTCCGTCCTGGTAATATCCATGGATGGATCCAGCTCGGAGAGCAGCTTATTCTGAACCCTTGTTTTCAAGTCAAAGTAAGTACCAGCTTGCGGAGTAGTATTGGGAGCGTTTACACGCCTTGCCTGCAAAGCAGAAAGCCCACCAGACTCACTACCCCCACCATTTGTTCCTGGCACAGACGGCCGCTGCTGGGGTGGCTGTTCACCAGAACGAGACTGACCCTGTTCAATTCTTTTAAGTAATGACATTTGTTACCTCCAAATTACCCATAAGAAACTAATCATTAAGCTTAGATAATTGAGCGCGAATAGTTTCTGCCAGGCTAAAGATAGTACGAGCAATAGGCTGAGTTTTATTATCAACCATAAAGGGTACGCCCCTATTGACTGAAGGGATCACCACTCGCTCATCGAGAGGAATTACACTAACAATCTGTTGTTTTAGATTATCGCCTATTTTTTCAGGCGTAATCGAGATTCGTTTATCATATTTATTCATTACAAAACAAATTCGTTCGCGTTTAACACCAATCGTATTAATCAAATCCATAAACAGCCGCATGTTCTTGACAGCCGGAATATCTTGCGTAACAACCAGGACTAAAATATCACAAATATCCAGGACAGCCAAATTCATTTCATTAAGGTTATGGGGTGTATCAACAACAACGTAAGGATAAATCTGGCGTAAATATTTTAGTACCTTGGAAAACTGTTCACTGGTAATATGCTCCGCATGTTCCGGGCGTGCTGGCGCCGCCAGCACACGAATTCCTGATCCTGCATGCTTGATCATTACGCCTTCAACGACTTCCGGATCAAGCTCATCGGCGCGTGGAGCCAGGTCCAGAATGGTATTCTTGCCTTGTTCATTCAAGAATACAGCTACATCACCAAATTGTAAGTTTCCATCAACTATTACAGTGCGTGTTTCTTCATTGTGTAGGGTGATTGCCAGATTAACAGCAACTGTGGTAACGCCTGTCCCACCTTTTGGACTGTAGACCATAATAATTCGCCCATCAACAGAACCACTACCCACAGTTGCCTTTGTAGTCATGGATGCGGCCGTTGGAGTCTGTACAACCTTCGACCGCTCCAACCTTGCCATATCACCCGCTCGTCGCACTGCAGAAATTAGCTCATCCGCCATAGGTGGCTTGGTTAAAAAATCCCGCGCGCCTGCCAACATTGCACGACGCATATAATTGGGATCACCCTGAACGGATAAAATGATAATCTGCGCAATTGGACTACGCTGACGAATCATTTCTGTTGCTGTTATGCCGTCCATGTCTGGCATATTTATGTCCATCAAGATTACATCCGGTTTAAGCTCATCGCTTAACTGGACGGCCTCCCGGCCCGAACGTGCAGCTCCTACAACTTCAATATCAGCTTCAAATTGAAGTAATTTCCGTATATTTTCTCTTGTTTCGGTAATATCATCAACAACAAGAACGCGATTTTTTTCCGGCACGGCTGGCTCCAATTCTGCAATGCTTTTTTACCCGATACGGGAACCAGAAAGATGTGAAGGACAAAATTCTTTCGGGGATAATTTTACCCTTCACATAAGCAGGCTCCAACGCCGTACTGATATGCTACGGCGCGGGAGAAACGGGAGGGGCAGGTGTTGGCATCTCCTCCATCACATAGGGCAGTTTCGCGGGCACTGGAATGGCATACTGGCTTAGCAAATACTGCAAAGTAGCTGCTTCAGTTTCCACACGGCTGGTATCATCCGGGGCGCGCAAAACAAGTGTGAATTTGGTACCGCTGTTCATTAAGTAAGTCAGAGCAACAGCATCTTGAGGAGTCATAATCAACGTTATGATATCGAGCACGGGAGTAGATTGGGTCGCAACCGCAGGTGGCTGCCCATCTGTTTGAGCAGCTGCAGCCTGTTGCTGCTGAAGTTCTGCAACGGCAGAAACAAACTCGCCCATGTGCAAAACCTGAATATCTTGCAATATCATCTGCGAAACCAGGCGTGGGCGTTGAGCTTCAGACGGCACCATATATACAGCCTGATTAATGGTTGGGTCAAGTTCAGCCCTGCCAACTTTTGAACCATCTCCACCCGAAGCTATGTTGGCTGGGAGTACCGGAAGCGCGTCTGGCACAAACCCAGTACCGGTAACGATAGCCGTGTTGTTTGGCAGCTTGGATTGGAATGTGGGATCCACATCAACAAACTTGGTAGTGGCGATCACATTTACACGATCTCCATCCCGAATGCCGTACGCCATTGAACTGAATCGATCGATCGGCAGGGAAATTGCAACCAGACCTGGAGAGACAACCTTGGCAGCATCAGACCCTGGTTGATTCATTCCTGGGCGATCTGAAGTCATGCTGGCTGTAAAATAATCCCCCTGGGCAACCGAATTGACGGCATACTTACCGATAACCGCCGCAGGCTCAGTAATCATATTGGCTGTCTGCAAATTCTGAGGAATTTGTTTGGTTTCCAACACATCCTGCGTTATTTGATCATCGCGATTGATCGGTTGTTTTGCAACTATGATGTTCACCAGCGGAACAGCTTCAGTTGGCTGGGCACTAGCGAAAAAACCACCTGAGCCACTTCTTATTACAAAAAAGGCCGCTGCTGACAGGATGATAATCGCCAAAACCAAAAATAACAAAATTCGGCTTCCCCGTTTCATATCATTCTCCTTGAATAGGTTCTAATATTTCTTATATAGGACTTACGCAAGATGCATTTGAATGTCTGGCGACTTGAGTTGTTGGCGCAAGTAATCATCCAAAAGTTCGTGCTTGACGCGATAAATAGTTCGGTGCGTTTCAACAGCCACCTGTTTCAGGCGAACCCAAACAAG
>JBBRWF010000277.1:0-6411 GCA_038249405.1 Anaerolineales bacterium | reverse complement strand
TAAAGAGCCAACGTTTGAGAGTACTAGCCGACGTAGAAAAAAGGGGGTGTGCTTGGAAGGCAGTGCCTACCAAAATTAGGCCGTCATTGTAGCACCCCTGTTTGAAAAATGTATTCAGACAATTAAATCAAATGAAACTGCAAGGTATCAATCTTTTATGAACAGGCATCCGCCTTTGCCAGCCCGGCGATGATCGACAAACGTTTGGTTGCCGGGGATGTCATGTCCATGCCTTTCAAGGCATCCTCCATAGCGGTGGCAACGTGCCCGGCCAGCCAGCCGCGCACATTTCCGCCGGACTTCCAGAAATCAGTCAGGTCATGCGCAGGCGGCTGGATGGATTTTACCCGGCTGAATTTGGCGTGAAGCCCGGCGCTATATTCGCGCGCCTGCTCACCAGCTTCGTCATCGTCGTAAACGATCAGCACCGCCAGATAGCGAGTCAGGAAAGATAGGTCGAGCGCGTCCATTTTGTTGCCTGCACCGCCCAGGGTGGCAACATCACAAAAATCCGGGCAGTATTCCCAGAGCAGCATCGTATCCCACTCGCCTTCGGCCAGCACCAGTACTGGCATGGTACCGGGTAATTCCAAACGGAACAGACAGGATACGCCCCCGCGCGGTCCGCCAAACTTCACGTCTGGTAAGCCATCCTGCGAATTCCATTCACCAATATATTTGTCGAGCGACTGGTCGGGCAAGGGCCGCCTGACTTTAACATACCAGGGTTTTTCCTGCGAGAAGCCAGGGATGACGATGCCGCGCGGCATCCAGATTTTCTTGCCACCTGTAAGGAGGCCCCACCTGGCCGGGTCATCATACAGATTGACCGGGTTGTACCCGAGGCGAAAGGCGCGCCAGGTTTCCGGGGATAGTCCGCGTTCTTTCTCAAGATATTCCTGCGCGCCTTTGTGATTGGCCAGGTTGTTTTCTGCCCAGGCAACGAACTGCTCTGCTCGTGCGCACCAGGTAGGCAATGGAGCAGCGGGTGCAGGGAGAAGCTCGCTTTTTGCACCGTGCAAATGCACCGGAGCATCTGATGTGACATTTGTGCGTTCAGCCAGTTCCGCCAAAGCAGTTTTGAAATCCACACCTTTCCAGGCCATATAAAAGGTAAAGACATCTCCACCATTAGCATCAGATGGGCAGGCTGAATGGCATTTCCACTTCCATTCTCCTTTTTTGTTTTTGAAAATGGTCAAAGCCTTGCTGCTGCGGTCTCCAGCATGGCGCGGTAATGGGCAGCGGCTCATCAGCCGGTTTGGGTTGTCGAACAGGGCCCCGGCTTCCTCGGCCAGGGCAGCCAGAGAGGTTTTGTCACGGATTGTTTCAAGATCATACATGGAGTTCTCCAGAGAAGAGTCTGAGAGTCTGAAGAGTCTGGCACCCAATTTGATGGGGGTGGCTTAAATCGATCAGACTCTTCAGACTCTTACAACTGTTAGTCGTCTTCGTACTCAGCCGCCTCACCTGCCTCGTCAGACCATTTCCAGCAGTTTTGCGGAGATTTGTGACCATCGGTATTCCGGATGTGATCGATGAGATCTTTTTGAACACGGTAGATCATGTCACGGCTGAACCCTTCATCTTTGCCCATACCCACGATCTCCTTAACCTTCACCCCATCTGGATTGGTTTTGAGGGTGTCTTCCAACCATTCCTTGCACTCATCAAAACGAGTTGGTTCGCGATAGGTCTGCGGCGCATTGGTATCCCATTTCAACATGACGCCCGTTGGATGCAGCGGCGCAAAGGAAAAACCCAGCGGATCAGGGTAGACACCGATGCTGTTCTTGAGCATTTTGAATTCACGCGGCCCATTGGGGTCGAACTTCGTGCCTGTTTGCACCACATGTAAGCCCAACACTACGCGCGCCTGCTGGGTGATGTAACCCGACCCGCTCAGATCTTCCATACCCAGATCCACATTCATCATGCGCGCGCCACCACCGGCTGGCTTGCGAATATGATGGACAAGCACCAGCCCACAGTTGGCCCAGCCCGCCAGGCGGGTCATGTAGCCGATCAGCGAGCGTACATCCTCGACACTGTTCTGACCACCGTTATGAATGGAGGAAAGCGAGTCAATGATGATCATCTCGGGTTTCAGGATGGCGGTCATCTCGGTCAAGCGTTCCTGGTAGCTTTCCTTGCCCAGATCGATCATTTCGCCAGGTTCAGCCAGCATTAAGAATAGCTTGCTGCGGTCCATCTGATAGTTCTGAGCGCGTTCGTTCAGGATTTGTGGCACCATCTCTGCGTCCACATAGATGATATTGGCCCCCGGACGTTTGATTGGCGCGCCGTTCGGGAAGCCCTGGTTGTGGATGATGCGATAGGCAAAATCAGTAGCCACAAAGCTCTTGCCGCTGCCCTGGGATGCACCCAAGACGGTTAGCAAGCCGCGCGGGATCCAGCCATCCCAAACCCATTCAATCGGGGGCAGGCCCGGGGCGATGTCTTCCAGAGACAGAATTTCTGGACGGTAGCCTGGGCGGGTGGCCAGGATGGTTTCCAGGATTTGTTTGGGTTCAGGCAGTCCGGAGACAACCTGATGCAGGGCATCCTGCTCATGACCAGACTGGGCACCCACAACAGCCTGCCAGCACAACTGCCAGGGCATATCGAAGTCTTTGAGTTGCACCTGAACATCCAGTCCCGCCAGGCGGTCTGCGATGGCCTGCACTTGCATGCGACGAGTTAGCATGCTGCCCCCCAAATCATTGCGCACAAGAAAATGGGGCTTGAAAGAGTGCTATAATCTTGCAACGATTTGCTTGAGCAAATCGTAAACGTTGATACGTCAATGTGCTCTGAGACCGCCGGATTGCGCCCGGCGGTCTTGCTTTTTAAGTTCATGATGTTCTCCTCAATGGTTTTATGACTGGCTTAGTTTTTCAACCGCGAATTCCAGATCGCGCTTGTCGGGGGTGATGTAAAGACGGGTCGTATTCAAATTAGCATGACCGAGTAAAGCGGCAACTTTTTCCAGGCTGACGCCGTTATTGACCAGGTTCTTGGCGAAGGTATGGCGCGCGATATGCGGCGTGAATGCATCCAATCCGGCATCCTGGGCGTAACGCTGAAAAACACGTTGGATGGCGCGCCCGCTAAGACACCCCGAATCCGACTCCACAGAAATCCAGATCAGGTCGCTTTTGGTTGCTGGCCGCACTGTCAACCAGTCCTGGATGGCCTTGCGCGCATCCGTATTGAGCGGCACATCGCGTTGCTTGCCGCCCTTGCCATTTTGCACCAACACATTGCCCTTCCGCTCTGAGAGCTGAACATCACCCAGGCGCATGGCAGTTAACTCGGTCAAGCGCAGGCCGGTATGCAGCAGAAAGAGCGTAAGCGAAGCGTCCCGGCGGCGGGTCAGCCAGCGTTTGGGGTAACGTAACTTGGAAAGCTGCAGGTCACGTTCGATGGCGCGTTGCAGGGCAAATTGCTCATTCTTATCCAACCATTTTGGGGCAGCAGCCACCTGTTTCACCGATTTGACATTATCGGTAGGATCACTTTGGATTTTGCCCGCCTGTTTTGCCCAGTTTGCAAATGCTGAGATGGCAGCCAGGTGGCGGTTGACCGTACTGGCTTTGAGCCGTTCCACCAGGAGCAGATGTTGCTTGTACTCTTTCACATCGGTGGGTGTCATCCGTTCGGGGCGGAGCGCTTCACCATTGGTCTGCTCAAACCAGTGGGAGAAATGCGCCAAATCGGTCAGGTAACCGCGCACGGTGAGAGGCGAGCGATCCAGGTCGGTGAGGTAGTGCTCAAAGGCGGTCAAGGTTTCCGTTTCCATTAATTCAGTCTCCTATTAAAGTGTTATGGAACCATGCGCAGGCGGCCATGCCGCCAATAGTTTTTGCGAAAATGGCAAAAGGTTTTCGCCGTATTTACTCTGGATCGCCACGACCATAGCATTCTGCTTGCTGGTCAGGCCACGCAGGCGTGTCACCTCGATCAATCCAGCGATTTTGGCCTTCTGGTTTTCCAATTGATCGTCTAACTCGATGAGCAGCTGCAAGCGGAACAACTGATCACGACGAGACAGCAGGTCTTTCAGTTTGCCAATCGGCGAGACCATTCGGGAAATGTCGTGGCGCAATTCAGGCGTAATTTCTTCGTCTTTGAGAAAAGGCAAAAGCATCAACCGCGCAAAAAATTCTTCGGGGTGAATCTGGCGGTACAGCGCTGCGGCACGGAAATACACCCGTTGACCGACAGGTAGCTTGGCATCCTGGTCAACCTCGAACTTACTGAGATAATATTTTTTGCTTAGCAGCGCCTTCACCCAAAGTTTCGGCTGGTGACTGGCTGCGCAAGTTTGGCCTAATAGTTCAAGACCCGTTTCGGTGTTTGCTACGATCCCAAGGTTGAGTGGGTGCTGACAGTGAGTACAGACCAGCCCAGGGGCATAGACTGCACCCAGAATGGTTGGGGATGAAAACCCCACATCAGCATTGGTCAAAGCAATAAAAGTGTGTTCGGTCATACGAGTTCCTTCTTGAATTAGCGGATGACATAAAATAAGGGTGGATTTTCTGTTGGCCAGAAAATCAGAAATCCCAATGGCTCAAAATGTTGTCTGCGGCAATTTGGACTTCATCCGCGCGAAGGGTATCGCTTTGATTGGACAGGCCTATCGACTGGCCGCCATTGCGTAGCACAATCTTGAATGCGTTCATACGCTGGCCCTTGGGAATGGCATCCAACCAGGCCAGGATGTCTGCATCGTATTCAGGGTGCAGCCTGCCAGCTATCGCGACCCGGATCGAAGGCTGGGAGTTGCGAGGACGTCCGCGTGGAGTCATTTACTTCTTCATCATCAAGAGCTTGTACAACCCGCGTGCGATGGACAGCACCGGTTCATCCGACAGAACGGCCTTGCCGTTAAACTGGCGGGTAAGCGCATCCTTGAGCAGGAGCGCGCCGCCCCCGACCACAATCACGCGCGCAAAGCGCTTGAGCGCCGTGCCCCAGCGCTTTTCGATCTCGCCATTTACTTCACGCGCCCAGACCGGCAGAGCGGATTCGATATCCAGATGCCCGGCGCGCAGGGCGATATCGAGTTCGCCCAGCGAGTAGACACCGGTGGGATTGACCAACTCCAGCAGGCGGCGCACGCCGACAGTCTGCCCGACCGTGAAGCGTTCCACCGGTGCGCGATCGCGCACCACCAGCATCTCCAGCGTATTGAAGCCCACGCTCAAAATGCCAACTTCATCCTTGAGCAGGCTGGCGCGCTCGGGGATAAATTTGGCGGTTTCATCCAGGACATAATCAAAGAGTGCGCCCACCGGCTGCGGGGTGAGTTTGACCTCGGCAATCTCAACCCGTTGTTCCTGCCCATCCGCCAGCCAGGCGTGGACGCCTTTGAGCCACTGGCGCACCTGATTGGCATACTCTTTTGCAGTTTCGCCGGACATCATCTGCAGGGGCAGACCAACCATCATCACCACCGGCTGATTGATGGGACCATATTGCTGCTGGTAACGCGTGAGGGAGCCGTAGAGCAGCGGGCTCCTGTTCTGCGCACCGATCAGGCTGTCAAAGCTCAGGTTCTCAACCGGGCGGCCATAATCATGCGCGCCCTCACCGATGTAGGCCGAGCCTTGTTCCGTTTTGATTTCCAATGGGCGCTGGCGTTGGCGCAGGCCGGTTGAGTTCATCAGGTGTTGAGTGCCATTGGTGGCAACCTGCGAGAGCACCTGCAAACCACCAGGCGCGCCGTACAATTTGTTAGCGCCCATTCCGAGATCTTCGCCGAGATAGAAAAAGTTATTGTCGTTCATGGAAAACTCCTATTATTGAAATGAAATTGGATTGAAACCGGTTGGAGACGGTTGGAGCTGGCTGGAGGTGGTTGGAGCGGTTGGGTGGTTGGAGAGCAAAACCTGCATTTTGGGCGTGATTGTGAAAGCATTGTCCGCTTTCACATCCTTGGCGACCCAACCGCGTAAAGACCAGGCTTCCAAATATTTGCGCGACTGCCATTCTGTCATTCCGCCCCACTCGATCACCTTCGCTCGAGAGAGTCGCCCACCTTCGGCCAGGGCGCGGGTAAACAGCATGTGTTCCAGTTCGTTGATGGCTGGGAGCAAGTCCTGTCGCTGACCAAGAATGGACTGCTCCACAAAGTAAGTCTGGATCGGCCCGTGCCGGTCACTGATTGCCAGGCCTGGGCGATTTTCGGGAATGCGCTCGGCTCCCTTGCAGCCCATGCGCTCAGCCATCTGCCCGTTGCGCACCCGGAAGCACAGCGTAAGTCCGACCTGGTCACGCACTGGGCCAACAATGTCCTTGGTGAACTCCTGCGCCGCAAAGACAAAGTGCGCTCCAAACTTGCGACCACGCCAGCCCAGGGTGGCCAGGGCCTGACCCATCGCGCCTTTTGCGCCGCCGAGCGCC
>JBBRWF010000276.1:0-6420 GCA_038249405.1 Anaerolineales bacterium | reverse complement strand
TTAGTTCTGAACCGTGCCAATTATGGCAATCTGGGAATAAGGCTACAAAGAGCCTTTGTATCTGGTAACCAACTTCGAATTGCCGGATGAAGCATGGCATTGGTATCAAAAACGCTTCCAGATTGAAACTTTCTTTGGCGACCAGAAATGCAGAGGTTTTCACCTGCACAAAAGTCATCTCGCTAATCCGGAACGCCTGGCCATATTGATGCTCGCTGCTTGCCTGGCTTACCTATGGATGGTCTACTTGGGTGTTACTGCTATTAAACAAGGCATCGAGAAACAAATTCACCGTACTGACCGATGTGATTGGAGCATTTTTCATATAGGGCTTGCCTTTCTCGATCATTGCCTCAATATGTCGCTACCTTTGGCAGTTTTATTTTGCCTTCTCAAGGTTAAAACTGTCCGGTAATCAAATAAATTTTAGGTAAGGAAAAGGCGAGGCTCTGAGCCTCGCCTTTTTGTTTTAAGTGTATAAAAGCCACACCCGCGCCTACCGCGACATGTTCCAGCGCACCCTGAACCACTTCTGGGAATGGTCCCAGCAGGGTCGCCTGCCAATAGTACTCGACGCTTCCTCCTGCGCCTATACCCTACAACTGCGGAGTAGCGGCGATTCGCTTCCCTCGGCTGACCGCGTCCGCTGGGAAAAACTTACCATCCTCGACCCAATCGAACATGCCTACGATGGTCTTTTACCGCACCTGGAAACCGTCCCGTCCCCAAAAAGATCATCCTGCACCCCAACTGTGCCGGACGCAAACTGGGTCTGCAAGAAAAACTACGCGCCGTTGTCCGGTGCGACAAAAAGCGAAGTCAATAAATTAAAGCTCAGCTGGAGCCTACTTTCTAATGGAGAGTGGAGAACGGTTTTCCAGGATGCTTACCAGGTATGGCTTCAACACCGAAAGCCCGGCCTGCAGTGACGAAATATTGCAGGGTGAAAACAGCTCACCAGGTGATACCAGTTAATGCGCTGATCTTGACACGCTCTTCCTCGGCCCGTTCTGAATTAAGCAACCCCAGCTGGTATTCAGCGCGGAAGACTGCTCCTGCCGCAAGCACGTTCACATTCCCTTTGGCTTTTTCGGCACTAAATCCTTCTACTTCGGCTGTTGCAGGCTCAAAGCCCAGCGCTTCCTGATTCGCCGTGCGACAGATCCAGCGCACCCCATGCGAAAGCTGCTGCGGTTTGTGCCGGACGATATCCGCGCTGCCATCCGGATGCACCTGCATGCTGGAGGCCCAACCCTGGTCGTCAGCTATAAAGTTGATGTAGAAGACCACTTCCGGGTCATACGACATGCCAGGTTTCAGCTCATGATGCAGTTCTGGATGCTGAACCAATTGCTGAATAAATTCTTTGTAACCTGGCCTGGCTTGCAGATTGGGCGGCAAGTTGGCGCGCACACGCACATTGGCCGGGTTTACCCTGGCGGAGTACACCAGCCGCCCATAATCCACCGGGCGAAAGTTGACGTGCGCCAGGTACATATATTCCAGCGGGGTCTGGTTCAAATTTTCCAGAATCACAGTGGTGTGTAACAGGGTTGAGCCTTGATAGAGTTTCACTAACGGAGTGAAACGGTAATGGCTGTTAAAAGCCTCTATATATTCATAGCTGCCGCTCAAACCAAAATAGCTGCCAGATTCATCCTCCCCAACCACCAACCAGGCGTGTTGGTAGGGAGCATTCGGAAGTTCACCGTGTAAAACATGCCGGTCTTGAAGGCCTGGAGCGCCGATGCCGGTTACGCCACAATGCAACAGAAAGCGTGCCAGGTTGCGTAAAACATCCCGCTCTGCTTGCGGCTCGGAAAACATCGAGCGCATGGCCAACTGCCTGCCGGAAAAAACCGCCGACCAAATTTGCTGCCCCTGGTAGGGCAGCATGATCACATCTGCGTTTTGATGGCGCAGGCGCACGGCTTTTACGCCGGATGGATAGACAAATGTGCTCGCGCTTAACCCAGCCCCTTCGACCAGAACGGTTTCGTGAGGATAAAAAGCGCTTTGATCCAGCGGTATTTTATATTCCATACGCCCCTTTTTATTTAGGTTCTGCTGAACCGCCAGATTCGCGTAAGAACCTGGCATGAATGTGTAAATTTTCCTGGGGCGTCCCATCCGGGATTTCGCAGCCCGCGGCACTGAAACTTCTGGAACCACCCACCGCCAGGCAGTGCTGCGCGGCGGCTTCGATCGTCTGTTGATTGCCCCGGTTCATGATCGCGACCGGATCGAAATTCCCGACCAGGCCCGCTCGGTCGCCAAAGGTTTGTGCGGCCCTGGCGTAATCCACCATCCAGTCCACATCAATAAAATCTGCGCCGCTTTCCAACATGTCCGGCAAAATTCTCGAAGTATTGCCGCAAATATGCAAGCGGCCCAGGGCCCCTTTTTCGTGAACGGCGTCAAAAATGCGTTTTTCATAGGGCAGCGCAAACTGACGGTACATGCGCGGAGAAACAATCGAGGCAATCGCATCCCCCAGCCTGATAATATCTGCTCCGGCATCAATCTGGATGCGCGCAAAGGCAATTTCCACTTCGGTAATCCGTTCCATCAGGGCAGTTAACCATTCCGGCTGATCGTACAATGAGACCATCATGACGGTGTCGCTGATCAGGTCATTGGCTTCTGCCATGGCGCCTTCCACCCAGCCCATGACGGGTACGACCTTATTGGCTTGTTCATGGAGCATGCGCACGGCTTCAATGCGGTCATTCATGCGCCTGCCGTTTTCTGGTTTGATCAGCGGGACTTTCTTTATGTCGTCGCCGGGAGTCAATAAGGGACGAATTCTTTTGGGCAGACCATCTTCTGGAAATTCAACTTCCAGGCCAAAATCCACAGACTCACGGAAAGGGTCGGTCAGGGTTTGTAAAATGTCGATACCAAAATCGCTGACCATCGCCAGGTTGGATTTGACCATATAGCGGTAATCAAGCAGGTATTGGGACATGGTTGCTCCAACGTAATGCGCGCCAAAGCCCATGATAATGTCAAAGTTGGGCACCCTGTCAACGGGCTTGCCGTGCAGCCGGTTCATTACGCGTTCATAGGAATTCATAAGATCAGCCTCCTGGGGTAAATTTATGATTACGGTAGGCATCAAAGCCTGCCATTAAGCAACCGACATCCATCAATGAACTGCCCAGTTGCGCCGGTAAAACCTTGCAAGCCCGGTGAGAAATGGGCAAGGCTTCTTTTGCCAGGACTTCACGCGCGGGCGCCAGCACCAAATCGCCGAGCACCACGCCCAGGGTACCGATGACGATGACTTGCGGGTTGAGCAAATCCACCAGGATTGCCAGCCCTTTTCCAAGCCACTGTCCCACCTCGTGGATCAGATCCAGAGCCGCCGGGTCACCTGCCAATGCGCGTCCGACGATATCTGCCGTGGTGGTGGTCAGTGGAAATGCACGGGGATTCCGTAAAAAACCCAATTTGACAATTCCTGCGCCGCAGGCAAACGCCTCCCACGACCCAACCTTGCCATACTCAGTTGGTCCGGTTTCAGAAAGGCGAATATGTCCAACTTCACCAGCGGAATCAGTTGCGCCGTGGTAAATTGCGCCATTCAAGATTAAACCTGCGCCCAGGCCGGTTCCCATCGTCAGGAAAACCATGTTGCGGGTGCCGCGGCCAGCGCCAAAATAATACTCAGCCAACGCGCCAGCGTTGCCATCATGTTCCACAAAAATGGGTAAATTAAACCGCTCGTGTAAAACCTGCTTTAGGGGAGCCTGTCCCCAGGCCGCCAGGTGGGGCGGAGAATAGAGGATGCCTGCTTCGATGTTCAATGGGCCGCCCACTGAAATACTGAGCGCTTGTGGCGGTTGAAACCCAGAAAGGATTAACTGCTGGCAAAATGCGTCAATCGCAGCGCAGATGATTGGCATGGCGGTTTCAAAATCCACGCTGGAGGGGGTCGGGAACTCATCCCGCGCCAGCACTTCCGCATTTAAGGTGCCCAGGACTAAGGCGGTTTTGGTGCCGCCAATATCCAACCCCAAAATATAGGGTGGCGGTAACGATTGGGGGCTGATTAAAGCCGGATTCGAGATTCTCAACCAATTATTTTGAGTTAAAGGCAAAGATAACTCCTAGTTAAATTGGGATGTCCAGCGCTCATACATGGCCAGGATTTCGGGAGGTGTAGCAATACCAGTGACACCAATTTTGGTGACCGTCACCGCCGCTGCAAGGTTCGCCAGGCAGGCCGCATCCAGCGGAGTTGCTCCGCTGGCAATGGCGGCAGTGAAGGCAGCCAGGAAGGCGTCTCCAGCCCCAACCGTATCTACCGGCGGGCTGATTTGCACCCCGGGCAGCGTGACGCAGGTTCCACCGGCGGCGACGAGACAGCCCTGGTCGCCACGCGTGATAATGATCGGTTGACCGGTTTGCCGGTTATGCTCGACAGCCGCCAGTAAAAGCTCCGCATGTCCAACATCTGCGATGTTACGTTCCGGGAAAAATAAACGGACAGCTTCGCTATCATTCGGCTTCAAAATGAGCTGGCGAAATTCCCCGGTGCGTTCGCGCGAATCCACGACGAAAGGTTTTGGGTGATGCTTGCCGGCCAATTCAAGCAGTCCCTGGGTGACTCTGGCGGTGACCACGCCCCTGGGTTGATAATCCGCAATAATCAGGCCATCCAGCCTGGCGAGAGCGGTTTCTAGAGCGCTGAGCAGGGCAGTTTCTATTTCTGGAGAAAGCGACTGCGTATTGATGAAATCGAGGCGTGCATCTTCCTGTGGGCGTCTGCCAACCGCTGTCAACAGCACTTTTCCGTAAAAAGGCGTCTGCCGGTCTGCCTGGTTGATTAATCCACCGGACTGGATGTTCGCATCGGCCAATAAATCGCGCAGGATCTTGCCGCGCCAGTCATCAGCAACCACGCTAAAACCCCAGACCGCGCCTACTCTCAGCGCAGAGAGATTCCAGGCGGCGTTGGCGGCTCC
The DNA here is from genome assembly GCA_038249405.1 of Anaerolineales bacterium. Taxonomy (GTDB): domain Bacteria; phylum Chloroflexota; class Anaerolineae; order Anaerolineales; family Villigracilaceae; genus UBA5195. Next base: position 1,450 of record JBBRWF010000276.1, on the reverse strand, counting down.
GCCCAGCGAGTAGGTTTCGCGGACAATCGGGCGGGGATAGGTGGCGGTTTCGCGCGAAAGCTGGGACTGCTCCATATCCGCGTACCAATAACCGTCCAGCGTAAAATCACCGACCACGCCAATGGAGAGATTTTTGACAGCGGTTAGGATCTCTTCAAGACGAGCGCGGCTGATGGGCAGGCTCATTGCCCAGCCTCGGATGGAAATATTTGCGCTTCCAGCATTTCGCACAAACAGTGATAAATATGCAGATGCCAGGTTTGCACTTGGGCGGTATCTTTTGCCGGGGCATGGATCACGATCTCGGCCTGTGCGGATAAAGCTCCGCCGACAGCACCAGTCAGACCGATGGTAGTCATGTTCAATAAGCGCGCAGTTTGCACGGCATACAAAACGTTTTTGGCGTTGCCGCTGGTGCTGATCCCCAGGAAAACATCTCCGGCATGTGCCAGGGCGTACAGTTCCTGGGCATAACCCAGGTAGGGCTTGCCAAAATCATTTTCCACGGCGCTGGCCAAAGCCGGGTTATTGCCCAAAACCACGCTGCGCAGACCCACTTGCAGACATTCCGCCAGTTCCTGGCCGCCTGGAACGCCAGCGAGGCGTGAACGGTGAGCATGTGGAATCGGACGGTGTTTCTTGTAGGCTTTATCCAATTCACCGCTGATGTGCAGGGCGTCGGACATGCTGCCGCCGTTTCCCGCCAGGTAGAGCGTACCGCCCGTCAAGAAGCAGCGTTTGAGCGCGGTAAAGCAGCGGATCAGATCCCCGCGCAGCGGATCCAACACCGGGTAGGCTTCCAGCATCCGTGCGAGGATTTCAGCCGCTTCAGAGTTTTCAGCAGAAAATGAAAGCGATTCTGCGCCTGGGCCAACAGAATTCTGGCTGACGGGTTGAATCGGCGCCAGTTGATCCACCACCTGGTGATAGAGATTGGGCAGCGTATCGCGATGGTCGCCGGTGATGTGGAATCCGCGCCCGCCCAGTGCCACCGGGCGGTTGACGATGTTCTTGCGCGGGCGGTAGTAGTAATCCGGATTATCGTCGCCAATCGGTTTGCGGTAATCGTCCAGGGGAATCAAGTCAAAGTTGGCGGTTGTGAAGACCTTGACGGTGTTGCCCAGGTTGCGCGCAATCGAGACGGCCTTCAAAAATACTTCCGGGCCAATCACGGATGAACCGAAATTGCAGAAAACCCCGCCCTCCAGAGCGCAAACGGCCTGGGAAAAAATCTTAAAATCCTGGCCGCTGGCCCAGCCAGTTGCGGCAAAATCCGCCTTTGGGTGTTGGTGGATGATATCTGTCCCAATCGCGATGTGCACGGTATAAGGGATGCCCAGTTTGTAGGCGTTATACACCACACTGTTAGCGCGGTAAACAAAACGCGGGTCATCAGCGATCAGGCGTCCCAGCGATTCGCCCAGCCCCATACCCTGGTTGACTCCGCTCT
>JBBRWF010000275.1:0-6434 GCA_038249405.1 Anaerolineales bacterium | reverse complement strand
TGAAGTCGCCATTGGGCATGTGATCTGTCCACTGCCGCTGACCCTGGAAGCCGCCCAGGATGGCATTATTGCCGAGGGCTTCTTCGCCAAAGCCAAGATCGGCCAGGCGTGAGTTGCCCTTCATTACATCGCGGGCGATCATGGTCATCTTGACCACAAATTCCCAATCCTTGTCCTTTTCGGCGCGGCTTTTTTGCCGATCGTCCGGGTTGTAGTCACGGCCTTCATTGCAATTGGCGCGCACCCAGGCAATGGCTTTTTCAAATTCCTGCGGGTCATAGATTTTGCGATCAATACGGCGAGAAAATTCTGACATGTCGCAAGTCATTACGCGCATATCCAGATAGCTTTCGAAAAAATCGTGATTCACGATAGAACCGGCGATACCCATGGATACATTGCCAAAGGACAAATACGTTTTTCCGCGCAACTGGGCAGCCGCCAAGCCGGCACGGGCGAAACGCAACAACTTTTCCTGTACGTCGGCCGGGATGCTGGTATCACTCGAGTCCTGTACATCCTGTCCATAAATGCTGAAAGCCGGAAGGCCCTTCTGGTTATGCCCGGCCAGAACCGCGGCAAGATAGACTGCGCCAGGGCGTTCGGTGCCATTGAAGCCCCAGACAGCTTTGGGCATCAAAGGATCCATATCCATGGTTTCGGAGCCATAACACCAACAGGGGGTGACGGTGAGCGTCAGGCCGACGCCTTCGCGGGCGAATTTATCTGCGCAGCGTGCTGATTCAGCCAGCCCGCCGATACAGGTATCTGCGATAATACAGACTACGGGACTGCCGTCGGGGTTTTTCAAGCTGGCGCTCAAAAAATCTGCGGTGCGCTGGGCTATGCCCATGGTTTGCGCTTCGAGTGATTCGCGCACACCCATGCGCCTGCCATCAATGGCAGGGCGAATGCCAATTTTCGGGTAAGATGATGTCATAAGGTTGCCTCTATATTCCTGTAGAATTTATTTTAGCGATATTCATCGATTGCTTCGAACATGGCGACAATATTTTGGGGAGGGACATCTCCCAGAATATTATGAACAGTATTGAAAACAAAGCCGCCACCGGGGGAAAGGATTTCGATGTTTCGGCGCACATGGTCTTTGACTTGTTCTGGTGTGGCACGGTTCAGGATGTGGCGGGTATCTGCGCCACCGCCCCAGAAAGTAATGTCCTTGCCAAACTCTTGCTTCAACTTTTCCGGTTCCATATTTTTAGATGTGATCTGCACCGGGTTGATCACATCGTATCCGGCTTCGATCAAGTCTGGCATCAGCTTGTAGATGGAGCCGCAGGAGTGCAGAAATGTCTTCATTTGACTATGTTTGTGGACATATTCTGTAAGCTGGGTGTGACGCGGTTTGAACAGCTTTTGATAGGTTTTGGGCGCCATAAATGGCCCCTGGTCGGTGCCGAGGTCATCACCGAAGCGCAAGATATCCGCAACGTCGCCAACTGCTTCGCAGACCTTTTCCAATGTTTGCAGGTGCTGTTCCATGAGGGCATCCAGCAGGCGTTCGACACTGGTCTGGTCAGAGGCCAGGTCCATGAGGAAGTTGTCCATGCGGCGCAGGAAAGTACCCCATTCAAACAGGTTACAGCCAGCAACTACCACCAGGGCCCGATCCGTTGATTGCCGCAGAGCAATGGCACGCTGGCGTAACTGCTGCCAAAAATCCGGTTCAGAGGCGTGATCCCAGGGGCTGTGCACCAAACCAGACCAATGAACTTTGCCCATCCAATAAGGCAATTCTTTGAAATCTGCCGGGTAGCCATCCAGATACGGGAAACAGGTCTGGTCGAAAAAAGAGGCACCATAAGGCATGTAAGCGATGCGGGTACCCTCTTTATCAAGCACGTCCCAACCATTGTCATCCAACTGACGCGGGTGAAACCAGGCGGGAAACTGTACGGTCATGCCCTGAGGCAGTTTGAAGTCGTACCAGTCTTCGGGACGGTCATTGAAGGTGCGCCCAATATCGACCACGTCAATGCCGAAATGATCCAGGGCGGCATCATCGGGCTGGGCGACTTGTTGAACGATGTCGTATACGCGGGTGGGGCCGGGCATGCCCAGATACTTTTTAAGGTTGTAATATGCGATGGCTGAAATGCCAGAGCTGGGTGTGGCGCCCATGTCCACAGGCAGGGCATCCGGTTCGCGGTGTGCTATGGTAGCCAGGACGCGTTCACGTGAGGTCATCTTTTTAGTTTCGGTCATTTGTGCATCCAAACAGGCCGACCCCGGCCCAGGAATTATGCTTCTACCAGGGTTTTGGCGAGGCGGGCTGCGGAACTGGCATCTGGTGAGAACCCGTCCGCGCCAATCTGGTTGGCGTATTCCTGCGTTACCGGTGCGCCACCAATCATGACTTTGACCTGATCGCGCAGACCGGCTTCCTTGAGCGCCTTGATGGTGTTACCCATGTTAGCCATGGTGGTTGTAAGCAAAGCCGACATGGCGACAATCTGGGGTTTGCGCTCGCGAACAGATTTAATGAATTTTTCTGGTGTTACGTCAGTTCCCAGATCAATGACCTCAAACCCGGCGCCTTCGAGCATCATGCCAACCAGATTTTTGCCGATATCGTGCAAATCGCCCTTAATCGTACCAATGACGATCAAGCCTGTAGATTTCATGCCGCTTTCGGCCAGCAAAGGTTTGAGCGGTTCGAGGCCAGCCTGCATTGCACGGGCAGCAATCAACATTTCGGGAACAAATAATTCACCTTCTTCATACAGGCGCCCAACCTCGCCCATTGCGGCAATCAAACCTTCCTGCATGATCTGCTTGGCCGGGAGGTTTTGTTTAAGCGCCGCTTGCACGCCTTCTTTCGCTGCGGCGGCATCACCTTCCAAAACTGCCTGATAAATTGCGTTGATGTGATCCATTGGGTTCTCCTATTGAAAAATTGATGTCTAAATTGGTGGGCAGGCTATTGGCCTTCGGCAGCAACGCCAAAAGGTTTAGCCTTTGGTGGCGCCGGCGGTAAGACCTTCTAACAACTGGCGCTGGACAAGAGCAACAAAAATCACCGCCGGGATAAGCATGAGAACTGACATGGCGGTCATACCTCGCCAATCTGAAACAAATTGACCGGTAAATTCAAACAAAGCAGGTGGGAAAGTTCTTGAAGCAGGGGTACGGGTGATGATGCCTGCCAGGGCAAATTCATTCCAGGATGTGAGGAAAGCGAAGATGCCAGCGGCAGCAACCCCTGGCAGTGCCAGAGGAAGGGAAACATGGATAAACGCACCCCACAGGGAACAGCCGTCAATCCGCGCGGCTTCATCCAATTCCTTGGGGATGGCGCGGAAAAAGCCGTCCATCAGCCAGGCCGTGAATGGGATGTTAAGGGCAACATAGGCGATGATCATGCCCAAAATGGTATCGGAAAGCCGTGTGCGCGCAAAAACGATAAAGAGCGGCAGGCTGAGCGCAATACCAGGAATAGCGCGGGCCAACATCATGCCGAGGTAAATGGTGTTCTTGCCCTTGAATCTAAATCTCGAAAATACATAACCAGCCAGGGTTCCAAATATCAAAGCAAAGAAGGTGCTGACCAGAGCAATGATGACCGAATTACGGGCATAACTTGCAACCGGAATTGAGCCGCCCATGCCAAATGCGCCTTCAGGCGTAGGCATGCCAAACAGAATCTTGTAAGAATCGAAGGAGAATCCAGTTGGAATCCAGATGGGAGGGAAGGCGTTAATTTCGGAAGAAAGGCGGATAGATGTGAGTATGATCCACAAGGCGGGTACAAAAAAGATCAACAGGATCACCCACAATAATAGATCGGTGAAAAAATGTGTTACCAGATCGCGACGAAAACGTTTTTTGATGGGTCGACCATTATTTTCTGTTGTGCTCATTCGTCCATCTCCCCGGCCCAGCGGCTCTTCAAAACATTACGGAACAACATATAGGTAAATATGGAACTAAAGATGACGGTGATGTATGACATGGCAGATCCCATGGCAAATTGCTGCCCGGTGAACGCCAGCCGGTTGACATAAGTCCAGATCATTTCGGTGCGGTTTGCCGGGCCACCACCAGTCATCATGTTGACAACGTCATAAGCGCGGGCGATATCGAGAGAACGGATCGCCATGGCAGTATAGATGAATGGCATCAACATGGGTAAGGTAAGCAGTTGAAATTTCTGCCAGGCAGAAGCGCCATCGATATCGGCGGCTTCAAAAGGTTCCTGAGGCAGGGAGAGAATGCCAGCCTCGAGGATAATAACCATAAAGGGAGTGCTCATCCAGATCTCGGCGACCAACAATGTGATTAAGCCGAGATTTTTATCAATTAACCAGGGAATAAGGTGGGCCTGGCCTGTCAGCGAATAGAGCAGGTTGTTGACGAGCCCAACCTGAGCGCTGAAGAACCATTTAAACTGAAGCCCAACCAGCACCGGCGCAAACATCATAGGCATCATCATCAGCGTGCGCGCCAGGCTCTGTCCGCGAATAGCGCGGGCCATGAGTTGGGCAATCCCCAGACCGATGACAAACTCAAGGTTGACGGCGATGGTGATAAACAGGATGGTACGTCCGAACACCACCCAGAATAGCTTATCTTTAAAGAACAGATTGTAATAATTTTGCAGGCCCACAAAGTGGACATTCCGGGCAGTTGTAAGGGTATAGTCAGTAAAGCTGAGATAGAGAGAATAAGCCATCGGTAAGCCGACAACCATAATAATAATTACAATGCCCGGCAGCAACATGGCAATGGGCAGATGCCGGTCGGGAATTTGAAACTCGAATCTTTTTTTAGGGACTACAGCTAGACCCGGGACTTGTGAAGTCATTGTGTTCCTCATTTAAGGCTAAAAGTAAGGCTAAAAGTTAGGGCTAAAAGTTGCAGTTCTGGATGGGTGAGGCAAGCCTCACCCATCCAGAGGTGTTAGCTTAACTGTTCAGCCTAATAGTAGCCTGCTTTGGACATCATATCGCGGACCTGCGTGGCGGCATCATCGAGACCTGCCTTAGCTTCAACATCTCCGAGGATGATCTTCTGTAGTGTTGGATAAACGATGTTGGACATGGGCAGCCATTCAGCGATCAATGGCGGGGTTTTGAAATCTTCCTTGGCTTCGAGCAGGGCCAATTCCAGGCGTTTCTTGTCGAGCGGAACTGTGGATTTATTGGCTGCTTCGATGGTCTCATCAAAGACACTCTGGCGCGCGATCAAAATGCCCGTCTTGGCTTCGAGGCGATTGCCTTCGATGCTGGTCAGGTGCTTGATCAGGGAAGCAGCTGCATCTTTTTCTTTGGCGGCCTTGGTAATGGAGAAGCCGTGGTGGCCTGCCCAACCGCTGTGAATGCCGCCGTCGCCCTTGGGCTGGCGGGCCATATCGAACTTGCCGGCAACCTTGCTGGATTTGGGATCTTGGAAGAAACCGTACCAACCAAACCACTCGGTGTACATACCAATGGTGCCGTTGGCGAAGTTCTTGGCAACATCTTCCCAGAGGAAGTTGGTCATGTCTGGGGGCATGGCTTTGGCAGCGTACAGATCGGCAAACATCTTGGCGGCTTTGACGCCGGCAGGACCATTGAAGGTGGGTTCCCACTTGTCGTCGAAGAGCTGGCCGCCTTCGGCGGTCTGGACTTCGTAGAAACGACCCATGAGAGCTTCTTCCTTACCAGCAGACTGGGTTCCGAAAATGCCGGGGTTCTTGGTGGTGACATCAAGGGCAGTCGCCTTATACTCATCCCAGGTCTCTGGAGCCTTGGAAATCCCAACATCTGTTCGGAACAGGTTGCAGGAAATATCAAAGTGTCGAGGAATCACCCACAACTTGCCGTCGCGTTTCGCAGCATCCACCAGGCGCGGGATAAAACCGGAGAGTTCTTCAGCGCTGAAATAGCCATCAAGCGGCTCAAGCCCATCGGCTTTGACATATTGTGAGAAAAAGCTGCTGTGATCCCAGCAAACATCATAATCGACGGTGCCAGCTGCAAAATCCTGGACCAGACGTTTGTCAGTCTCAAAGCCATTGCCCTTGAAAACAAACTCAACTTTGGCGCCAGTCTTGGCTTCCCAATCTGGAATGATCTTGTAAAGTTCATCGTAGCTGCCGCCAGTAATAGCGTGCATGCGTACCGTTTTGCCGTCGAAGGGCTTGCCAACAACAGCAGGGGCCACCGTGGCAGCCGGTGCAACGGGCGCGGCGGGGGTCGCTGCGGGTGCACATGCTGCGGCAACTCCGCCCAGCGCTACCAGGCCAGATGCCTTTAGAAAATCACGTCTTGAAATGCCTTTCTTGCCAGTCATTTGTCTCTCCTTTGAATGAACGAGCGGTTTTAGAGAAAAGGGTGTGACGACAACACGAATTTATTCGCTTTCAAACTGGTATATTTCTTCCAACACCTCCTATCAGAATAGACCTTGAATGGTCATATCATTTGGCGACG